>JANONL010000177.1:0-2070 GCA_031420815.1 Sphingomonadales bacterium
ATCGGCAATGACGTTCTGGTCGGCCACAATGTCATGTTGCACGGCGGTGTGCTCGAGGACCGCGCGTTTGTCGGCTTGTCGGCAACGATTATGAATGGAGCCGTGGTGGAGGGCGACGCGATGCTGGCCGCGGGCGCAATGCTGACCCAAAACAAGCGCGTGCCTGCAAGGCAGTTATGGGCAGGTTCCCCCGCACACTTTATCCGCGAACTCGACGATGCCGCCATCTTCGGAATGCGGTTAGGGGTCGCGCATTATGTCAAAAACGCGAAAGCCCATATGGCAGCGCTGACGGGCGCGATTTAGAACTTCGCGCGCACCGTAAAGCGACCGTTTACGGGTGCGCCGGTCGAAATATTGTTGTTGTTATGCGCGTCGGAGAAATACTCGGTGTCGAACAGGTTTTCGACATTCAGTTGCAACTGCACCGCCTCGCTGATGTCGTAGTAGAGCGCAGCATCGACCCGCGTGAACGACGGCAAGCGCGTCGTGGTGGCAGAGGTGCGGATTGCGGCGAACTGGCTTGACTGGTGAACAACGCCCAACCCCACGCCGAATGCATCATTGATGTCATAACGGTTCCAAAGGCTCGCCTGATGTTTAGGCACCTGCCCCAACCGAACGCTATCATTGCCGCGCAACGCGGCGTCCTGATAAGCATAGCCGCCGTTAACTTGCCAATTGGGCATGACCCGTCCGGTAAATGCGAATTCGATACCTTTTGTCCGCGTGGTGCCTATATTTATTGATTGCAAAGGGTTGAGCGGATCGGGCGTGGTCGCATTGCTGCGGTCGAGTTGAAACAGCGCGAGCGTCACGTTGAGGTCGGGCCGGACATCCCATTTTGCGCCAACTTCATAATTTGTGAATTTCTCCGGCGCGAGATTTTGCTGCGTTGTCGATAGCGTCAGAAACTGGTCGCCTGAACGCGGTAGAAAGGACCGGCTATAGCTTGAATAGATCGAAACATTTTCCTGCGGCTTGAAAATCAGGCCAAACCGCGGACTGACTTTGTCGTCCTTACGCGCGAAAGATCGGTCGATAACGGGAAACAGGTCAATACCTTTGATATCGAAACTGTCGTACCGCAGACCTGCAACGATATCGAAGTGCTCACCCAGACTGATCTGGTCCTGCACATAGGCCGAGAAGAATTTGACATCGGAAACCGTATTACGGTTCGGAACATTGAACGTCACGGTTGGGAAAACCGGGTTGGCGAGGTTGAACATCGCGTTCGACAATGTCCCGTTGATCCGGCGATTTGCCGATTGCTGGTCGCCATATTCTATACCGAGCAACACCTTATGATCGACTGGCCCGGTCGCAATATCCCAAATCAGATTGGCTTGTGCGATGAAGTTTTCCCGCTTCGTCGGGTCGCTATAGCCCGACAAGGCGACCGTACCATTTTGCGCGGTAGCGGCACCATTGGCAAACACGTTGATGTAGATTTTGTCATAGTCACCGTACAATATGGTGCCGGTAAAGGCGAGATTTTCGGCAAGTTTTCCGTCCAGCCGCAGCTTGGCGATATGTGCCTCGAGCTTGGTGCGGTTCACGCCGGGTACGCCGAAAAACTGATCGCGGTAACCGCGGATCGGACGGTTGGGCTGGCCCGCCACGGTAGCAATAGACGGCACGCCACGGTCGGTGACGCGGTCATCATTTACATATTCATACGACAAACCCAGTTTCCAGTCAGGACTGAGCGCAATCGCCAGATAAGGGTTCCACGCATAACGTTCGCCGCCAACAAAATCACGGTGGCTATCAAGTTTTTCATAAACCGCATTCAACCGCACTGCGGCAATATCGCTCAACGGCGTGTTGAGGTCGGCGGAAAAATCATAAGCGCCAAAGCTGTTGACGCTCGCCTGGCCCGCGTAAAAAACTTCATCTGCAACCGGCGATTTCTGCACACGGTTGATGATGCCGCCACCACCGCCGCGACCGAAGATCAAGGCATAAGGGCCTTTGAGTATCTCGACACGGTCGATGTTGTAAAGTCCACGATAATATTGGACGTCGTCGCGGACACCATCGACGAAGAAGTCGGCAGTGGTGTTC
>JANONL010000178.1:0-4336 GCA_031420815.1 Sphingomonadales bacterium
ACGATCCGTCGAGCAGTGCTGCGACCGCCTTCCCGGCTGTCGAGATGCAGCGTGCGGGGCTGATTGTCGGTCCGCGCTCTTTTTCCACTGGGGAGATTGTCTACGGAGCCAAGGCTGCCGATGTCTATGCGCAGATCGACAGTCTAGACGACGCATTGGCGCATGTCCGGCGATTGAAGGCGCAGGGGGCGCACAGCGTCAAAAACTACAACCAGCCAAGGCGGGAGCAACGCCAACAGGTTGTTGCAGCAGCGCTGCAGGAAAACATGCGGTCGGTGGCCGAGGGCGGTTCGCTGTTCGGCATGGATATGGCGCTGATCGCCGATGGCAACACCACGCTCGAACATAATGTGCCGCTCGGCGTCTTTTACGAGGATGTGCTGCAGTTCTTCTCCAAATCCAAAACCGGTTACACCCCGACTTTGGTGGTGACCTATGGTGGTCCGGCGGGTGATCCCTATTGGCGGTCACACACCGACGTGTTCCGCCATCCGCTGCTGGCCAAACATCAGCCGCCGACGACGCTTGCAGCTAATAATGCAAGGCGGGAAATCGCACCCGAAGAGGATTATGTCGATGACGACAGCGCGCGCGAAGCGCACAAGCTGGCGAAGCTTGGCGTGCCAGTTGCCATCGGTGCGCATGGTCAAGAGGCCGGGATTGCGGCGCACTGGGAGCTGTGGTCCTTTGTGCGCGGCGGTATGTCGCCGGTCGAGGCTTTGGCTGCGGGTACTATCGAATCGGCGAGGTCATTGGGCTACGACAAGGATGTCGGTTCGCTGGAGGTTGGCAAATTGGCCGATCTCGTGGTGCTAGATGCCGACCCGAGCGTCGATATTCGCAATTCGGATAAGGTTGCCAAAGTGATGATCGGCGGACGGCTTTACGATGCGACGACGCTCAATGAAGAAGTCACCGGCACGAGAAAGCGCCTGCCTTATTATTGGGAGTAAGCCCCTTATTCTTCGGGTGATTTGAGCCGTTTGGTGCGGGAGAAAAGGCTTGGGCTGGCAAAGGGTTCGAACATTTCGTCGGCACTTTCGGGGTCGAGCACTGCGTTTTCGGCCAATGTCTTTTCGGCTTCGGTCAACACTGGCAACTCCAGCCTGACGAGGCTGCGGCCATTGCCTTTTTCGGCGTCGATGATGTCGCGCATCGACTTGCCTTGCGCTAACAGCAAGGCAACTTTTTCTAGCGAAAGCCCGCAATGTTCGGCCAGCAGCGATGTTCTAAGTGCCTTGATCGCATCGGCTGCGCCCGCATTGCCGGGCCGTTTCGTGTCGATAAAGGTATCGCATTCGCTATCGAGACCAAGCGACCGGTTATTCATATTGGCTGAACCGATGCGCAATATCTCGTCATCGACGATCATCAGCTTTGCATGGACATAAATGGGTTCGCCCAATTTGGTATGCGGAATGTAGATCGAAAAGCGGTTCTGCTTATCATGCTCGCCGATGGCGCGCAGCAATTGCACCCGCGCGCTGTCCATTGCTTTTTGCTCGAGCCAGCCATCGGCGGTTTCCGGATTGACGATAATGATTTCGGGCGGGTTAGGCTCGGCCATTCGGCAGGCAATGGCATCGGCAATCTTGGGCGAAGCGAAATACTGGTTTTCGGCGTAAATGAATTTCTTGGCGCGTTTGATCTGTTTCAGAAAAAGATTCTGGATCTCTCGAATTTCACCGGCTTCTTTGTACTCAGCCCTTGTCCGGGCGATGCCTAGCTCGACGAATTGAAATTCGGCGTTTAGGAACTCTGGCCAAGGCGACGCGGCATCGGCTGGGCATGGCTCCATCGGATCGCCGCCAGCTAGTTCCCAGCGCGCGCGACTAAGCTCAGCTAAAGCACTCGCGGCCTCGCCTTCGACCAGCATTGTTACGTCATGCCACGGACCGTAAGGCTTGCCATTAGGTCGTTTGCGGCCGGGGTCGTTATCCTCATGCTCTCTTGTGTCCCAACGGTCTGCGGTCATGTCGATGCCGCCGCAGGCCGCCATTTTATCATCGATCACGACAATCTTTTGGTGGTGGCTGCACCCAACCGGGTGCGCGCTGTCCAGCTTCAGTTGGATTTGTTTGTGCATTGCCCATTTGGCGACATCAATCATCGTCGTTCCGCGCCCCAGCATTTTAAGCGCGCCAAAATTCCATTTGAGCAGTTTGATTTCAAGACCGGGTTTCTGGTTGGCCAGCCACAGGATAAATTCGCCCAGCCTTTTGGGCGGGTCGCCTTTCTTGCGGCGGCTGCGGCTCAGGTCGATGCGGGTATCGAAATCCCAACCGATCAGCATGATCCGGTGTTCGGCATTCATCATCGCCGCTTGAATTATTTCGAAATATGGCGCGGCATCGACAACCGGATGCGCTCGCGTCGCTTTCACATATCGCCAGACGCTCTCACTTTCGGATATGTCCTGGCTCATTCTTTATCCTTTTCCTGAAGTTTGTGATCTAACCGGCTTTGTGACCGATGTCACTCGCGGCGAAAACAAGATGTTCATGCATGATAAAAGCCGACTCCACATTGCTTAAATAAAGTGTAGGAACAAAGCATGAACGACGTTCGCAATTTGCCTGATTCTATTCTTGCGCTTCCAAACATCGGAAAATGGCGCAATCATAAGACGTTGCAAGGCGTGGATCTGTTGTCGCTAGGCGCCCCTTGTGTTGATGACCGAATCAACGGCGGATTAAAGCACAATGCCTTGCATGAGATATTCGCAGCGCAAGACAGGGATGTCGCCACTGCTTCGGCTTTTGCCCTGCTTTTGACGCTCCGTCTCAATTCGGAAAACCGGCGGGTATATTGGATCGGCGAAGAAAAGCAGGAAAGGATGGCAGGGCGGATATATGCGCCAGGGCTTGTTGGCATGGGTGCCGATCCTGCGGGGATAGTGATCATCCGCACGGCTAATATGTTAGATGCCCTTCGCGCGTCGGCGGATGTCATCCGGTCGAAGGCGGCATCTGCTGTGATCATCGAGGCGCATGGCAGCGCGAAGATGATCGACATGACATCGTCGCGGCGCCTGTCGCTGGCAGCGGCGGATGCCGGGGTATTGGCCTTGCTGGTGCGGGTCGATGCGATGCCGATGCCGAGTGCCGCCTCCAGCCGCTGGCAGATACGGTCTGCGCCTTCGACACCGTTACTCGCTAACGCGCCCGGCATGCCGACATTCGATATTAGCCTGCTGCGCCATCGCAGTGGCATTCCGCCTTTTGAGACCACGATAGTCTGGGATTATGAACGACAAATTTTCCACGATGCGCCGTTATCTGGCGGTCTTTCTGCCGTTGCTTCCGGCGGAGCGGCTGATCCGGGAACATATTCGCGCACAGAGGCAACCGCCTGACGCACCTTTTGCGCTAGTTGAAAAGCAAAAGGGCGCGATACGGCTGGTCGCGTGCGATGCGGCTGCGCTGACGCTGGGCATGACGCCGGGACAGGCGCTTGCCGATGCGCGGGCACGCGTGCCGGAGCTGGCAGCGTTTGATTATGACCCTCAAGCCGATGAACTTCTATTGCTGTGGCTTGCCGATGGCTGCGAGCGGTACACGCCGGGCTGCGCGGTCGATCTGCCGCAGGGCTTGATCCTCGATATTACCGGTTGCGCGCATATGTTCGGCGATGAAGCGGCGTTAGCCATAGACCTGCAAAAACGCTTGCGGCACCGTGGCTTCACTGCGCGCACGGCACTCGGCGCAACCCCCGATAGCGCACGGGCGAAGGCGCGGTTTGCGGTTAGGGCGATTGGCGACCTGCCGGTCGAGGCGCTCGATATGGATGCGAAGACTCACCAAGCGCTGCGCCGCGCCGGGTTGCGCAGCATCGCCGATCTTGCCGCCCGCCCGCGCCAGCCGCTGACCACGCGCTTTGGTAAGGCTTGCACCTTGAAGCTGGCACGGTTGTTGGAGGAGGAAGACCCGCACATCACACCACGCCGCGTGCCGCCCGTGATCCGCGTCGAACGCAATTTTCCCGAGCCGGTGGCGCGAACCAAGGATGTGCTGATGGTAATCGAACAATTGGCTGGCGAGGCGGCGGTTGTGCTGGGTGAACGAGGCAAGGGCGGGCGGCGGTTTGAGGTTACGTTGTTCCGCAGCGATGGCCATGTCGCTCGACTGGCCATCGACACCGGTACCCCGACGCGCGATCCGGCTTTGCTCAACCGCCTGATCCGCGAACGTATCGATACTCTTGCCGACCCGATCGACCCCGGTTTTGGCTATGATCTGGTCCGGTTGGCGGTGCCAGTCGCCGAGACAGTGGCCAATGTGCAAATCGGGCTGGAGAGCAAAATCGATATCAAAGCCGAGGGCGCGGCACTCATTGA
>JANONL010000179.1:0-14380 GCA_031420815.1 Sphingomonadales bacterium
TCGACCATGCAGGCGTGCTCGGGCGTATGGCCACCGCCGGTCATAATCTGCCAATCGCGATTACCGACGCGAATGACCGCCCCGTCATCCAGTCGGTGATGGCCTGACGGCAATCTTGACACCGCCCGCGCAAAATTGCCCCAGCCACCGTCCCGCATCTTCGCGATACGCTCATCGTCATAGCCAGCAAATTTTCGGCGACGCAGGATGTCTTCGGGTGGATGTTCCAGTTGCTCGTTGGTCAACAGTCGCGTCAAAAGCCATTCGGTACGGTTCATCCACACCGGCACCTTGAACTTGTTGGCAAGCCAACCCGCACAACCGACATGATCGGGATGAAAGTGCGTTACGAATATGCGAGTCAGTTGACGGTCGGACAAAGCGCCAGCGAACATCGATTTCCAATGCTCGACGACATCGGGCAAAAACAGCCCGGTATCGGCAATGGCATAGCTGTTGCCGCCCCCATCACTCTGCCCGTCATCATCGTCGAGCAACCAAAGATTTATATGATTAAGGTTCCATGGCACTGGCATCCGGATCCAACCCAAATCAGGCGCGAGATTATAGATTTCGCCATATTCAGGCGCATGATCGCCGAGCGGGTATGTAAGCCCCTTCAACTCCTTCGCCTCGAACCCATGGTCAACGAGCGACATATCATATGCAGGAGGAGCTTTTGTGGCCATCCCGCTGCCGTGCCTTAACCGCGCGATTAAGGCAATGGTGACGTTAGGGAAGGCGACGACCTCAACCTCTCTCCTTTAGGGGAGAGGAGCGAGACTTGGCGGCTTGCCGCCTAGTCGCAGCGGAGAGGGGACTTGGCGGCGAAGTCTTGCATGGCCACCCCCTTCTCCACTTCGCCTAATTCGCTCCGCTCACAAGGCTTCGTAACTCTCCTCTGAAGGGGAGAGAGTTTTGGAGAAGTTACTCGCCCGGTTTCTTGAACAGCGTCTCCGCAGTCAATTCAGGCTTAGCGCCTTCTTCCTCTTCGCCGTTCAGGACAGCTTCGGCCTTGCGGGCGGCTTCGGTGCGTTCGGCGCGGAGTTCTTCGATTAGAGCTTCACGGTCGGTGCCGAGGCGCAGGTCATCGGCGGCCTTGTTATCGATACCGGCCTTTTTGGCGATGCGGTTAACGATGGCGTCGAGTTCACGTTGCGAACACAGACCCAAAGTCACCGGATCTTTCGCCTGAATCTCGGCGATGTTCCAGTGGCTCCGGTCACGGATTGCGGCGATCGTGTTGCGCGTGGTGCCGATCAATTTGCAGATCGCGCCGTCGGAAATTTCGGGGTGATTGCGCAGCAGCCACGAAATGCCATCGGGCTTATCCTGACGCTTTGACACCGGCGTATAACGCGGCCCTTTGGTGCGGCGAATCTGATCGGGGCCGACGCTCATTTTCAGGACATAATCCTCGTCGGCCTGCCCCTTTTCGATTTCGTCCATCGCCAGTTCGCCGGCATGGACAGGATCGCGGCCGGTATATTTCGAACCGGTCATGTCATCGGCCATCGCCTGCACTTCGAGAATGTGAATCCCGCAAAATTCAGCGATTTGCACGAAACCAAGAGCAGTGTTGTCAACCAGCCAGGCGGCGGTTGCGTGTGGCATCAATGGGGTGGCCATGTGAGTAACTCCAATAATAAGGGCCGCCCCTTTCGGAGCGGCCTGAATATGTTGAGCAGGACATTAGGCGAAGTTGCGGGCGTCGGCAAGCTTCAATCGGCGATGGTGCTTGCGCTGCTCGGGCGAACACGGCATTCAAAAGTCGGAGAACAACAAATGCAGTTGGAGGGGCGATGAAACGGTTTTTGAAATGGCTCGGCATCATCTTTCTGGTGCTGATCGGCGCGGTATTCATCTGGGGCTATGCACCCGATACTGACGCCGCCGCGATGAAGGCCAAATATGGTGCCGGCGCTTCACAATTTGCCGAGTTGCAGCCTGGCCTGACGGTGCACTA
The DNA here is from genome assembly GCA_031420815.1 of Sphingomonadales bacterium. Taxonomy (GTDB): domain Bacteria; phylum Pseudomonadota; class Alphaproteobacteria; order Sphingomonadales; family Sphingomonadaceae; genus Sphingorhabdus_B. The sequence continues at coordinate 1,967 of JANONL010000179.1, forward strand.
CCGCGATCAGGGCAAACGCGACGGTCGTGTGCTTGTACTGATCCACGGCTCTAACGCCTCGCTCCATACCTGGGAGCCTTGGGTAGAGCGGCTAGGTAGCGATTACCGTATCATCAGCATGGATCTTCCTGGCCACGGCCTCACCGGAAGCCACCCCGGCGGCGTGTATGATTATCCAGTATTCGTCGATGTCGTTGATCGGCTGATGAGCAAGCTCGGCGTCGGCAAAGCGGTGATCGGCGGCAATTCGATGGGCGGCGGCACAGCGTGGATGTATGCCTTGGCACATCCGGAAAAGACCGAAGGCTTGCTTCTTATCGATGCAGCAGGCGCGCCCGCGTGGCAGTCAAAGAAAACCCCCATCGGATTTCGCCTCATGCGGATGCCTGTGGTCAAAGAACTTGCCCGCTTCATCGCGCCGCGCTCGATGTTTGAATCGAGCCTGAAAACATCGATGAGCGTACAGTCGAAAATCGATGACACGTTAATCGACCGCTATTGGGATCTCAACCGCTACCCCGGTAACCGCGAGGCGACGATGAAGCGCTTTGCGCTGCAACATAACAACTACCCCGCGACCAAAGAAAAGCTTGCCGCGATCAAGGCGCCGGTGATGATTATGTGGGGCGAAGAAGACAATCTGATCCCTGTCGGTTCGGCGCGCTGGTTTGCCGACGCATTGCCGGGGGCGAAATTGGTAGTTTATCCAAAGGTCGGCCATATCCCGATGGAGGAAGTGCCGGAGCGAAGCGCCGCGGACGTCAAGGGTTGGCTCGACGGGTTGCTGTCAACTGATGGTTGACAAATGTAATTCAATTGGATAAATAATCCCATGATTTTAAGCTGGCGGCATAAAGGTCTGAAAGAGCTTTTTGCTGTCGGGAAGAGCGCCAAGGTTCGCCCGGACCAGCAGAAGAAGTGCCTTCGCTTGCTGGACGCATTGCAGCAGGCGGCGATGCCGGAAGATATGAATGTGCCGGGTTGGCATTTTCATGGGCTGCAAGGCAAACCAAAGCGCTACGCGGTTGCCGTGAATGGGCCCTGGAGGATCACTTTCGGGTTTGACGGTCAGGATGCGATTGATGTCGATCTTGAGCAATATCATTGAGAAGGATAGAAAGATGAACGCTGTCAGCACGATCAAACCGGGCCGAGCGCCTACGTTGCCGGGCGAAATACTGAGGGAAGATGTCCTTCCGGCTCTGGGACTGTCGGTGGCCGAAGCCGCCGCCCAGCTAGGAATCGCGCGGCAGTCGCTTTACAAGATACTGAACGGCAAAAGCGCTGTTACCCCGGAGATGGCATTGCGGCTGGGCAAATGGTGCGGTAATGGCCCGGGTCTGTGGTTACAGATGCAGCAAGCACGGGATTTGTGGGAAGCAGAGCGCGATATTGGCACTGCCTTGGCAGCTATCCCCTCTCACTTGGTTTCCTAAACTACCAGCACAATCTTCCCGACATGCTCGCCGCTTTCAATATGCGCGTGGGCGGCGGCGGCCTCGGTTAGCGGGAAGCTTTTATCCATTTCCGGGCGGAGTTGACCATCTGCCACCGACGGCCAGACGGTGCGGTGAATTTCGTCGGTCAGCAGCGCCTTGAACTGCGCCGAACGTGCCCGCAGCGTTGAACCCGTCAGCGTCAGGCGGCGCGACATGACATAGGCCATGTTGATTTCTGCGACCATGCCACCTTGCACCGCGATGGTCACATGGCGACCGTCTTCGCCCAAACATTGCAGGTTGCGTGCGACGTAGCTGCCGGCAACCATATCGAGCACGATATGCACGCCCTGCCCCTCGGTGATGCGCTTTATTTCTTCGACGAAATCGGTGGTCGCGTAGTTGATCGCATGATCCGCACCCAAAGCCTTGGCCGCCGCGCATTTGTCGTCCGACCCACAGGTAACGATAACCGTCAGCCCGAACAGCTTGCCCAGCTTGATCGCCATGGTTCCAATTCCGCTGGTGCCGCCGTGCACCAATATGGTTTCGCCTTCGACCGCATAGGCACGCTCGAATACATTGTGCCAGACGGTGAATAATGTTTCGGGAATGGCCGCTGCTTGCGCCATGTCGAGCGCGGGGGGGACAGTCAGGCACTGGTCAAACGGCGCGACGCAATATTCAGCATAACCGCCGCCGGATACCAGCGCGCAGAAGCGACCGCCAATCTCGGTTGGATCCACACCTTCGCCAACAGCAACGACCGTGCCCGATATCTCCAGCCCCGGAATCTCGCTCGCGCCCGGCGGCGGCGGATAAAGCCCTTTGCGCTGGATCACATCGGGGCGGTTCACACCCGCAGCCACAACTTTCAACAGCACTTCACCTGCTGCCGGAACAGGCACAGGTCGATGGCATGGCACCAGAACTTCCGGTCCACCCGGTTTAGTAATTTCTATTGCCGTCATCATTTCCGGTAAATCGGTCATATGCCCACGCTACCCCTATTAAACATGGGTCTTTTACGGTGGTTCTATATTGACAGCAAGCGCCGTCCGGTCAAAATACGTCACATGGAAAGCGACGAAACCCTGCCGCTACGCCGCGACGATCCGCTGGTCAATCTGGTCAGGCAGGATTTGGACCCCTTGTCCGTCGTCGAACTCGAAGAGCGCATTGCCGCATTGAAAACCGAAATCAGTCGGTGTGAAAGCAAAATCGCCTTCGCCACCCAGCATCGCAACGCCGCAGATGCGCTTTTCAAGTCGTGACCGGTAACCAAACCTCAAGAATTTTAGCGCTTAATCCGTTATCGATATTATGGCGGTTGAAAGCCGCGAAACAGACGCCGATATAATGAGGTAACGACACAGACCAACCAGCGACCCGAAAGCCAGGAGCCAAGACTATGCCATCATTTGCGGAATCGCTGGAAGCCACGCTTCACAACGCGCTGAAACATGCCGGAGACCGGGCGCATGAGTATGCGACACTTGAACATTTGTTACTCGCGCTGATCGACGATGCAGATGCGGCGAAGGTCATGCAGGCCTGCGGTGTCGATTTGGGCGAACTGTCCGATATCGTCATCACCTACCTCGATAGTGAGCTCGAAAGCTTGAAAGTCGATGGCAAGGTTGATCCGTCGCCCACCAGCGGGTTTCAGCGGGTGGTGCAGCGGGCGATACTCCACGTCCAAAGTTCGGGCAAAGACGTTGTCACCGGCGCCAACGTGCTGGTCGCTTTGTTTTCCGAGCGAGAGAGCTATGCCGTCTATTTCCTTCAGCAGCAGGACATGAGCCGCCTTGATGCGGTATCCTATATCAGCCACGGCATCGGCAAGGACGGCAAACTCGCCGAACCGCGCCAGGTGACCGGCAGCGAGCAAAAGAACGAGGAAGAGGGCGATACCAAGCCCAAGAAGGACAAGAAGGAAGGTGCGCTTGACCAGTTCACGGTCAACCTGAACGAGAAGGCCAAGCAGGGCCGTATTGACCCGCTGATTGGACGCAGTGCCGAGGTTGATCGCACCGTCCAAATCCTGTGCCGCCGGTCCAAGAACAACCCGCTTTATGTCGGCGAACCCGGCGTCGGCAAAACCGCTATTGCTGAAGGGCTGGCGCGGCGAATTGTCGAAAATCAAGTCCCTGAGGTGTTGTTGCCTGCGGTTATCTATTCGCTCGATATGGGCGCGTTGCTTGCTGGCACGCGTTACCGTGGTGACTTTGAGGAACGATTGAAGGCCGTAGTGTCGGAGCTTGAAAAGCTGCCCGATGCCATCCTGTTTATCGACGAAATCCATACCGTGATTGGTGCAGGTGCCACCAGCGGTGGTGCGATGGATGCGTCCAATTTGCTGAAACCGGCCCTTTCTGGCGGAACGATCCGCTGCATCGGATCGACAACCTACAAGGAATTCCGCAACCATTTCGAAAAAGACCGCGCATTGCTACGCCGGTTCCAGAAGATCGACGTCAACGAACCGAGCATCGAAGACACAATCAAGATCCTCGCTGGCCTGCGCACCGCGTTTGAGGAACATCATAAGGTCAAATACACGCCCGATGCCTTGAAAGCAGCGGTTGAACTGTCGTCGCGCTATATCAACGACCGCAAGCAGCCCGACAAAGCTATCGACGTTATAGATGAGGTCGGTGCAATGCAGATGCTGGTCGCACCTTCGAAGCGGCGCAAGCTGATTACTGCGCGCGAAATTGAGGCCGTCATCGCCACTATCGCGCGCATCCCACCCAAGCAGGTTTCGACCGACGACAAGACTGCGTTGGGCAGCCTTGAGGCCGACCTGAAGCGTGTTGTCTTTGGACAGGACAAGGCCATCGAAATATTGGCCAGCGCAATCAAGCTCAGCCGCGCAGGCCTGCGCGACACCGAAAAGCCGATCGGCAGCTATTTGTTTAGCGGCCCCACCGGCGTCGGCAAAACCGAGGTCGCGCGCCAGTTAGCTTCGATCCTGGGCATCCCGCTCAAACGTTTCGACATGTCGGAATATATGGAACGCCACAGCGTCAGCCGCCTGATCGGCGCGCCTCCGGGCTATGTCGGGTTCGATCAGGGCGGTTTGCTGACCGATGCAGTCGATCAAAGTCCGCACAGCGTGCTGCTGCTGGACGAAATCGAGAAGGCGCACCCCGATCTGTTCAACATCTTGTTGCAGGTCATGGATAACGGGCGCCTGACCGACCATCACGGCAAGACTGTCGATTTCCGCAATGTCATTTTGATCATGACGACCAATGCCGGCGCCAGCGACATGGCCAGGGAAGGTATCGGTTTCGGCAATAATATCAGCAAGGAAGACGCAGGCGACGAAGCGGTTAAAAAAATGTTCGCGCCAGAATTCCGTAACCGTTTGGATGCGACCGTGCCGTTCAGCTACTTGCCAACTGATGTGGTGGCACGGGTTGTCGACAAGTTCATCCTGCAACTCGAATTGCAGCTAGCTGACCAGAATGTGCACATCAAGCTCGACGACGAAGCGCGGGCGTGGCTCACCGAGCGCGGTTATGACAAATTGTACGGCGCGCGCCCGATGGCGCGCCTCATTCAGGAGAAAATCAAGCAGCCGCTTGCCGAAGAGCTGCTGTTCGGCAAGCTCGTCCATGGAGGCGAGGTTGCCGTGCGGATGAAGGACGACCAACCGGTATTCGAAGTGACCCCTGCCCCGCCCAAGGTAAGCAAACCAAAAGCGCTCAAGAAAAAGGCGGCGGACAAATCCAGCAAGGCGGAGTAGAATTTAACCGTAGTGATGAGCCTGTCAAAGCACGCCCTGCCGACAAGCGCGTCCTTCGACTGCCTGTAACGCAAGCGCTCAGGACGGGCGTTGAAAAGCTCAGGGTTACGGCGTTTTTTGCCCTACGGTAATAAGTTCCGCTGTAGGACCAATATCATCAAATAAAGCAGCCTCGGTGCCGGTCATCCAAACCTGTGCACCGGTCGCCGCCAGCCGCTCGAACAAGGCGGCGCGGCGCGACGGGTCGAGATGCGCCGCGACCTCGTCCAGCAGCAAAATTGGTGGCGTTCCTCTTTGATCCGTAACTAACGCTGCGTGTGCCAATATCAGCGACAACAGCAGCGCCTTTTGCTCACCGGTCGATGACCGATCCGCTGCCTGCCCATTAACCCGGTTATGCACCAGTAAGTCAGCACGGTGTGGACCGATAAGCGTTCGGCCTGCTCCGGCATCGCGGCGGCGTGAAGCCCGCCACAAGCCGCGCAACTCAGCTTCTGATTGCGGCGCTTCGATGTCCAGTTTTATGTCAGGCACAGCAAATGGCCCGGTGGGCGCGATGTCCAACTGCGCCATCAATGCCGTCATCATCCGCTGACGGGCACCGGTTATTGCAGCGCCACTATTTGCCATTTGCGCCTCTAGTGCATCGAGCCACACCGCGTCAGGCGCATCATCACCGCTGAGCAGCTTATTCCGTTGTTGTACGGCTTTCTCATAACGGCTGCTGTGTCTAGCATGCGTCGGCTCTAGCGCGAGCACCAGCCGGTCCAGAAACCGCCTGCGCGCCGCTGCTCCATCGGTAAAAAGCCGGTCCATCGATGGCGTTAGCCATATAACCGAAAGCCACTCGGCGAGACTATTGATCGTTCCATTGGCACCGTTGATGCGGACCTTGCGCCGTTCGGGGGCATCCGCCTCCACTCCGGTGCCTAGGATGATGTCTTCAATCTCAGCGGTAACCGCGAAGCCACCCGCGCCATCGCTGCGCGCCATTTCGCTCAGACCCGCGCGCCGCAGACCCCGGCCTGGCACCAACAGCGATATCGCCTCCAATATATTCGTTTTGCCCGCACCATTCGCGCCGTGCAAGGCGACGAACTGCGCGCCCGGCTGCAAAGACAGCGACGCATGGTTGCGAAAATCGGTCAGAGAAAGGCGGGTCAGGGCCATGCGCGGCATCGCTATAGAAGCCGCTGCTACGGTCAACCGGATAATTGGTAGATATCACCAATATCTCAAAACCAAATATTGGTATATTTTGCTATTTTGTATGATTTTACAATACTGACACAATTGACAAAATCAGCATATAGCACTGTTTTTAATCAATTTATATAAACTGGCACAGTCCCTGCTATAACCTATGCATAGCCGGAATGGTCCGGCGAATACCAAGGCTAACGATAGGCCAGATATAAAGGAACGTAAAAATGACTCTTTCTTCAGGTAACCAATTCGCATCGATCGTTGCAGCTTTCGTTTGCGCTTTCATCACCATCGGCATGAGCGTTGCGCCTGCTGTTGCCCCAGTCGCAAGCTTCATTGCTTAATACGGACACCGATCAGATGCAAAATCCAGATGGTATCCGGTGCGGATAAAACCGACCTGCACCGGATCACAAAACCAAGTTAAGGGAGTATGAAAATGGCACGTTTGGCACTCGACAAAGCCAACAAGAAAATCCTCGGCGTATGCGGTGGCCTGGCAAATTGGTCGGGCATCGATCCCACGATCGTCCGCATAATCTTTGCAGTCACCACGCTTATCGGCATTGGTTCACCGATCCTGATCTACATCGTGCTGGCAATGATATTGGATTGATCGATACCGGCTATTTTTCCTTGCCTCTTGCTACTGAAAAAGGGCAGTAATTGCTTTGCTCATTAGGAGGCATATCGTGGCCGGCGGCGAATATGATATCAATTTCCGCGAGTTTGAGCGGGGAAACGTCAGAATTGGTGCTGAAATCCGCGAAAAGGGTGCTGGCAAACAAAGGATATCGGTACTCGATCTGTCGCGTTCCGGATTTCGGATGCACTGCATCTTCCTGATCCCCGACGACCGCACCGTATTCTTGACCATGCCCGGGCTCGAATCGATGGAAGCGCGGATCGCTTGGCACGACGATGATTATTATGGATGCGAATTCAGACAGCGATTGCATGAAGCGGTTTATGATCATGTTATCAAAGCATTCCCCTTGCTGAGCCGCCGCTTCTGACCCCCAGCTTTCAGCAGCCAGCCCGGTTTCCCAAGAGCCAGTTTCAACGACGGCAAAGCCGGTGGCGATCACTTGGCTTGTTTCTGCTACTTTTAGCAATGATGGTCGCTGGCTGGTTCCAAGACGAATGGACCGATCTCGGCGAACCGGTTGCAGTTGCCGGACAGCAGTTAACCGTGGCGGATGGCGATAGCTTTGCTGTTGGGAACCTCCGGTTGCGGCTGGATGGCATCGATGCACCCGAATATCGCCAACCTTGTAATGATGCAGCTGGTCGGCCTTGGGAATGCGGCAAAGCCGCCCGCGCTTCACTCGAACAAATGCTCCGTGAGCCTGGATTGGCATGCACCGCCGAAGCACGGGACCGCTATGCCCGGTCGATAGCGACCTGTTCGACCACACGGTCACCCGACATCGCAGCAGCACAAGTGCTTGTCGGCATGGCGGTAAGCGACGAATTTTATGGAATGCGTAGCTACGGTGACGAGGAAGATGCGGCGCGCGCTGCCCGGCGGGGCATATGGCATGGTCAGTTCGTTTTGCCATCGGAATGGCGCGACCTTCACCCGGCGCGATCCATCGATACCTCACCGAACAAATAGATTGATAACATATAACGCGGTTATCGTTCGGCTCGACTTGCTGCGGCTCGGTCCGGACAAAAGCCGATTTGTTTGTTTCTGCAAATTTGTAAGCAGGTCGCTGCTCAACCAGCCTTACGCACAAAAACGCTGCCCGCCGAATAACCCGCGCCGAACGAACAGATCAGTCCGATATCTCCGGCCGCCAAATCGGCGCTATGCTTGTGAAATGCGATGATCGATCCCGCACTCGAGGTGTTGGCATAGGTATCCAGAACCGTCGGGCTTTCGTCATCGCTTGCCTCGTGCCCAAGCACGCGCTGGGCAATCAGGCGGTTCATCCCCGCATTGGCCTGATGCAACCACATCCTTCGCAAATCGCTGCCTGACAGTCCCAGCGCCTCGCCGTGATCGACGATCATCTGTGCCACCATCGGCACCACTTCCTTGAACACTTTGCGGCCTTCCTGCACGAACAGCTTGTCTGCTGCATCGCGGCTGTCGGGGTGCGCCCGGTTCAAAAAGCCGAAATTATTGCGGATGTTGTTTGAGAATTGAGTCTTCAAGCGTGTTCCTAAAATCTCCCAATGATTGGCTGGTGCCAAGTCCTTGGCCTCGACCAGCACGGCGGTCGCTACATCGCCGAAGATGAAATGGCTGTCACGGTCACGCCAGTTCAAATGGCCCGAGGTAATTTCCGGGCTGACCACCAACACCGACCGCGCCGACCCGCTACGGATATAATCAGCCGCCGTTTGAATACCGAACGTCGCCGACGAGCAGGCGACGTTCATGTCAAATGCAAAGCCGTGCTCCATGCCCAGCGCAGCCTGAATCTCGACTGCCATCGCCGGGTAGCCGCGCTGCATGTTGGACGCTGCGCAGAGTACCGCATCGACGTCGGCAACCTCACGACCCGCGCGTTCCAGCGCCTGTTTGGCCGCCTTCACGCCAATCTCGGCCATGATCGCAATCTCGTCGTTGGGTCGTTCGGCGAAACGCGGACACATGATGTCGGGGTCGAGCACCGACGCTTTGTCAATAACATGCCGTGATTTTATACCACTCGCCTTTTCGATAAACTCGACCGAGCTGTGCACCAATGGTTCGGCGTCGGGGTTAGCCGCGTTGTGCCGGTCAACATATGCATTGAAGCTTTCCACCAGCTCTTCATTGCTGATGCTTTCCGACGGTGTGAATAGGCCGGTTGACGATATTACCGGTATTGCGCCTTGCGCCATCATGTGGCCCCGCTTTGTTGTAATTGCATCCCAATGCCTAGCCGGTGCGTATTTCTGAAACAAGCCATTTGCACCGCCCTTTAAGATAGCTAAACGTCCCCCATTGGAGAGAAAATTAATGCAATTGGAGGAGCGTCGGCCAAGTCTATTTTCGGGGCTGTTCAAAAAAGCGCTGGTCGCGATTTACCGTCGGCATGGTTGGCGCGCGCACGGCGTAGTGCCATCGCCACGCAAGTTCGTGCTGATTGCCGCCCCCCATACCAGCAACTGGGACTTCCTCTATTTTGTTGGCTTGACCGAGGAATTGGGTTTCATGCCGCATTTTATGGCAAAACAATCGCTGTTTCGCTGGCCTTGGAAAAACTTCCTGCTCGATATGGGCGGCGTTCCGGTGGATCGCTCGTTGAACCGCAATTACGTCCAAGCGATGATCGACGAATTTAACGTTCGAAAGGAGTTCATGCTGACCATCGCGCCCGAAGGCACGCGCGGCACTGTGCGCGCTTGGAAGACCGGGTTCTATCATATCGCCATGGGTGCAAAAGTACCTATCGTTGTCGGTATGATGGATTATCCCAGCAGAACCGGTGGTCTTGGTCCGGCAATTTGGCCAACCGGCAACTATGCCGCCGACATGAAAAAAGTTGCTGAAATCTACGCAACGGTTACGCCAAAGCATCCGGCCAAAGGCATGACCGATGTTATTGCAAAGGAAGAAACATGACTGCACTCACGCCGATGCTTTTGATCAATGCGGTCGCCTTATTCGCGGTTATATTCTTGCTTTGGCGTTATTCGGTGCGGATTAATGACGTGTCATTCATCGACGCATTTTGGCCATTTGGCATGGTGTTGTTGGCGGTGGCAACTTGGGCGCAGTCAAGCATGCCGGGTGCCCGGTCGTATCTACTGCTCGGGCTGACCACAGTGTGGGGAATGCGGCTCGCCATCCACCTTTTCACCCGCTGGCGCGCGCACGGCGAAGACCCGCGGTACGCCAAGATCATGGGTAGCGTGACCGAGAAAAGGGGCTGGAGCTGGTCAAGGACCGCTCTGTTTTCGGTGTTCCTGACTCAAGCGCCTTTGCTGTTCATCACCTGCCTGCCCGCTCAATTGGGTATCTGGGCAAGCGATGGAGGACGTACTGTGTTGGGGCCGCTAGCCGCATTCGGAGCCATAATTGCACTGATCGGCATCGCATTTGAAACTATCGGCGACGCGCAACTGAACCGCTTTCGCGCCGATATTGCCAACAAGGGCAAAGTGCTCGACACCGGTCTGTGGCGCTACACACGCCACCCCAATTATTTCGGCGACGCATGCACGTGGTGGGGCATTTGGCTGGTAGCGGCGGAAGCTGGATTGCCCGGATGGATAAGCATTATCGGACCCGTTTTCCTGACCTTCACTTTGCTGAAATGGTCGGGTGGGCCGCTGTTGGAGCGTGGATTGAAGAAGTCGCGACCCGGTTACGAAGAATATATTCGTCGGACGTCCGGGTTCATTCCCTGGCCGCCGAAGAAAGCTTAGCAACAGCCGCAATAGTGTCATCCCCGACTTGATCGAGGGTCCATGGTCTGAGTGGTCGTTTTAAGCTGCACTTTCAGACCATGGATTCCCGCATTCGCCAGAATGACAAAAAGGGAGTTGGCTGATGCTTACTTAACCAACCAAATCTCGCCGTAACCGTTGAAGGCTGGCGCGATCTTGTGCTTAACCTCACGGCCGGCGGCGAAGGCCAAATCCGGAAAACGTTCAAACAGCATCGGCAACGCAATTTTCGCCTGAACTTTGCCTAAGCCAGCACCCAGGCAATAATGCGCACCGCCGCCAAACGCGAAATGCTTGATATCCTTGCGCTCGATATCGAACTTGCGCGGATTGGGATTGAGCGCCGGATCATAATGCGCACCGAATAGCGACAGATGAATGGTATCGCCCTTCTTTACCGTCTTATCGGCCAGTTGCATGTCTTCAGGCGCGGTACGCAAAGCCTGCGCCACCGGCGGCTCGACGCGCAGTATTTCGTCGAGCGCGTTGTCGATGAGGGCAGGATTGGCCTTCAACTTTGCCAATTGGTCGGGGTTTTTCAACAGCTGCACGACACCGCTGCCGATCATATCGGTCGTGGTGCTGTTGCCCGCGATCAGCAACAGACGGATGAGCAGCACGATATCAGTCGTGGTCAGCGTATCGCCTTCTTCCTCCGCGCGCGCCATACGGCTGATAAGGTCCTCGGCATCGTTGCCGCGCCGTTTTTCGACTTCGACTGCCAGATAGTCTGCCAAAGTCGTCGTCGATTCCTCGTAAAGCGCGGTCTGTTCGGACGTCCGAAACGGATTGAGCGCCTGCATGCAACCCAATGACCAACGCCGAAAATCCTTCCGATCAGCTGCATTGATACCCAACAACTCCGCCATCACCATCGTCGGCAGCGGCGAGCCAAATACCTGCACAAAATCGAACTCGCCGTCCTGCGCCGCGATATCGTCCGCCAGATCTTTGGCCATTGCCACGATCCGCGGGACCATAGCGTCAACCGAACGTTTGTTGAATGCCTTCAACACCAGATTGCGTTGTCGCGCATGGTCGGGGTCATCGAGCATCAGCAACGACATCTCCTTGCTGTTCTGCCCATATAGCGTCTTGGTAAAGGTGCCGTCATTGGCCTTGGCCGGATCGACAACAAGGTGGCGGTTCTTGACGAGCGCCTCGACTTCCTCCCCGCGAGTGAAAAAATATCGGTTCAATTGCTGGTCATGATGCACAGGATCCGCATCGCGCAACCGCCCCAATGGCTCCCACGGCGTTTCGCGGTAAATCGGGTCCAATGCCGAAAGCTGATAGCCGGTGGGGAGAGGTGGTTTCTCTTCGGACATGGATATTTTCCGGTCAGTTGATCGATTTAACCGGACTATCGCAGTTGATTGAGAGCGGCAAGCACGCGGCGCGGTTAAGCCGAAATTACCCCAAATAAATCATGCTCGTCGGCATCTTCAATGCCGACATCAACGATATCGCCCTGCTGTAAGGTCGCCGACACATCGCGCAGGAATACATTGCCGTCGATCTCCGGCGCATCCGCCTGTGAGCGGCCGGTCGCGCCAATGCTGCCATCTTCGTCCACCTCGCCGATTTCGTCGATGATGACCGGCAATATCCGTCCGACCTTTGCCG
>JANONL010000180.1:0-2192 GCA_031420815.1 Sphingomonadales bacterium
CGCCGCTAGCGTCGCGATAACGTCACCCGATACGCTGGCCGCTGGCTGAATAATGCTGACATCGACAATCGCGAGCTTGGCTGCGAAACCCTTGGGAAAGCTGATCTTGCGATTGAGCACGAGCAACCGGCCATCGGGCAACATCGTGCCATCGGTAACGCGGTACCCACCGGGCGGACGATAGTCGAAGCCGGAAACTGTCGTTCCCGCCTCTACGGGGTCGCCGGAAAACAAAAGACCTTCGTGCATGCCATCTTCAAGATTTTCGCTGATCGCGACAAACCGCCCGTCCGGCAGACGAATCAATGCCTCGAAGCCCTTGTTGGCGGGCCACTGATATCTACCGGATAGTTTTCGCACGCCGGTCATTCTTGCAAACGACCGTGAAAATCGGCGAATCGCATGCCTGGCCTCATAGCTTACCCAGAACTGGCCGCTGGCCGGATCATAGGCAATGCCCTCGCTGTCACGGTCTTTATAGCTTTTGTCCGGGCCTTGCGAGTCCGGCAGCGGCGCAATGAATGGCCGGTCGGTGCGGTCGTCGCTGGTCAATCCAAAGCCGATCAGGGTACCGGCGTCGCTAACCCCGACAAAGCGTCCATCGGGCAAAGCGGCAAGCGCGGATATCCCGCCGAAGTCTTCATTGCCGCTACCCAATTCCCATGCCGCCAGAAAAACCAGATCACCCACACGGCGTTGCCCCGGATGCGCCGGGTCGAGGTCAAGCGGTTGAAGCGCGATGTTTTGGCTGTTGTTCCTATAGACAGTGCGCACACCGCCAACGGCAAGCGTCGCCAGCATCAGCAAAATCAGGATACGGGAAAATTTGGCAATCATCACAGCCGCCATAGCCGCCTCGCAAATCGAACCCAAGCCTGAACGCAACATAACACGGCATTCAGCAAAGGCTAAAATATGGCGGCCCATAAAGTCCTCGTTGGGGCAACAACACACCGCCCGCCTTACTCCGAATAGGGGGCTGGGCCAGAATGGAGAAAAGACATGACGATTAAGAAAAGCATCGGCGCGCTGGTCCTCGCCGCTACGGCGATTACCAGTTTTTCCGCGACCCCCGCGATGGCGCGTCATTATGACGATGACGACGGTTACCGCTACAGCAACGACGACCGCGATTATCGCTATGATCGCCGTGAAGGCAACTATGACCGTAGCGATTATCGCCGTGACGACCGATATTATCGCAACAACAGCCGTTGTGGCAACGGCACCGGCGGCACCATAATCGGTGCGGTGGCAGGCGGTCTGCTTGGCAACCAAGTCGCACGCCGGGGCAATCGCACCGAAGGCAGCATCATTGGCGCAGCCGTTGGGGCCCTTGCCGGCCGCGCGATCGACAAGTCGGGCAGCAACTGTCGTCGTCGCTAAGCGAACTTAACGAAATTCTGTCCGGCGGTGGTCCCTGAACCTTATCCGCCGCCGGACAGAACAGACCTCTTCGGGGGTGGGCCAGTACTCGAAAGGGTGCTGGTCTTTTTCGTTACAGCTGAAACTTGTCCGTGACGCAAATATCCGGCAAAGCGCGGGGCATGACCCTCCCGCTTGATTCCGCCCGCGCCGCTGTCCGTCCGCTCCACCGCATGCCAGAGCCGGAGGTGCTGGCGGCCTTGGTGGTTGCAGCCCAAGTTGACGGCCGTGAGCGGTCTGCGGTTATCAAACAGGCCCGCGGGTTGCTCGCCGATTTGCGTACGGCGCAGACCGACAGTTGGGTAAATCAATTCCTGCAAGAATATCGGCTCGGAACTGAAGAAGGCACGGCTTTGCTGTCGCTGGCCGAAGCTTTCCTGCGTGTGCCTGACCCTGAAACCGCCGATCTGCTTATCGCCGACAAGCTGACCGATGCCGATTGGCGCGGGCACAAGGGGCAGTCGTCGAGCATGCTGGTCAACAGCGCGACATGGGGGCTGGTGCTGGGCAAAGCGGTGCTGGGCGACAGTAACAGCAGCCTGAAGCGCCTGATCGCGCGCGCGGGTGAGCCATTTGTTCGCCAAGGCGTGGGCGCGGCGATGCGGCTGATGGGGCAGGTGTTTGTTATGGGCCGGACCATCGAGGAAGCCATGAAGCGGATGGAGGCAAAGGAAAATCGCGGCTTTACCGCCAGCTTTGATATGCTCGGCGAAGCCGCACGGACCAAGGCCGATGCCGAACGCTATTTCGAATCCTATGTCGGGGCG
>JANONL010000181.1:0-2493 GCA_031420815.1 Sphingomonadales bacterium
GTTTCGGGGACACAATGCCAATTAGATGACCGCTTTTGCCATTCGACATCGGGTTAACGAACGACCGAAAACTTGTCGAAAGCGGAAGTTCCACTTACCCACGGCCAATCTTTCACTTGCAATGTTGGATTTCGCATGTCAGCTCGGAGGCACATAATGGTCAACCGCCCTATCGCTGTCCGGGCTTGCAATTAGCGAACGCGACGCGACCAACGCTGAGGTAGCAATCTCGTTCTAACCCGGTTCAGGTGAGACCTTAGTGTGACTTTAGACGCAGTTCTGCGGGTTTCAGCGATCCGGAATGCCGGAGACACGGTAATAGTTCGATGACCGCTTTCGGGAAATGGCCGTCCACCGCCACAATGTCTCCCTCTGGCGCGAGACCGGATATTGAACTGGGCCACAACCAATCCGCCTTGCCGACCTCAACAAAAAAGGGGCCGGAAAAACCGACCCCTTTGGTTGAAACGAGATTGTCGGATTTAGCTTTTGCAGGTCTGCGCACCTTTACCGGCGAGCTTTACGTTGATCTGCTTGCCGCTGCCCGAAAGCGAGCTTTCGCCGTCTGCTGATTTCAGCGGAGCCGCAGGCGCGGCCTCGACAGGTGCAGCTGGCGTTGCTGCGTCAGCAGCAGGAGCCGCCGCAACCGCAGCGCTCACACGAACAGCAGTGGCTGCTTTGTCGCCTACGCGGATGTCGGCGGCTTCATTGGCCCCGAGGAAATCGACGTAGAGAATGGTGTTGTCGGCACAGCGATAGGTGCCGCTGGCGGTAATCGCAGGCGGCATTTCAATCGGTGCAGCGGGGGCCGCAGCGGTATCGCTGCCGGCTTCGCCGTCAGCTGGGGTTTCGGATTTGTTGCATGCCGCTAACGCCAGCATGGACAACGGGGCGAGGATGAGGAGAGTTTTTTTCATAGGACGCTGCATCTGCCCCAGCTTTACGCCGTTGGAAAGTAAAATTGTGCGGTGGCGAAACGCTTGACCCGTCCCGCCGCCCGCGCCAATGCTAATCGGCATGACGCAAGACGTATCCGAGATGAATTTTGAGCAGGCCCTGAAGGCCTTGGAAGAGATTGTGCATAAGCTGGAGAGCGGCGAGGCGCCGCTTGACGAATCGATTGCGCTTTACGAACGCGGCAACCAGTTGCGGGCGCTGTGCCAGCAAAGGCTGGATGCAGCGAAAACGCGGATCGAGGCGATTACGCTCGGGGCCGACGGAACACCGACAGGCACGACGCCGTTCGACGCCGGATAATGGCCGAAGCCGCTTCTTCGATGCTGTTGCATAACGCGCTCGCACAAATTGCTGCCGAGATTGACAACGAGTTCAGCCAATTGCTTGCGTCGCCGGGCGATGCCCGCGATCCGCTATACGCCGCCATGCGCCATGCGGCGATTGGCGGCGGCAAACGCCTGCGACCGTTACTGGTAACGGCAACCGCTTCGCTTTTCCATGTCGACCGCGATGTTGCACTGCGCGTTGGCACAGCGGTCGAAGCGATCCATGTCTATTCGCTCGTGCATGACGACCTGCCGTGTATGGACGATGATGATCTGCGGCGCGGCAAGCCGACCGTCCACCGCGCTTATGACGAAGCAACGGCGGTGTTGGCGGGCGACGCGCTGCATGCGCTGGCGTTCGAAATACTGGCGAACTCCGGAACCCACACCGACCCGTTCATTCGCAGCGAGCTGATCGCGACGCTCGCGGTTGCCAGCGGCCCCGACGGCATGGCTGGAGGGCAGATGATGGATCTGGAGGCGGAAAAGACGACCTTTGACTTGCCCACGGTGACCCGGCTCCAGGCACTAAAAACCGGCGCACTGATCGCCGCCAGCGTCGAGATGGGCGCGATACTCGGCCATGTTCCACCTGAAGGCCGTACGAATTTGCGTGGCTATGCCCGCGATATCGGTCTCGCTTTCCAGATTGCCGACGATATTCTGGATGTCGAAGGTGACCCCGAAATTGCGGGCAAAGCGTTACACAAGGACGCCGAAGCCGGTAAAGGCACATTTGTATCGCTGATGGGACTTGACCGCGCCAAACAGCAGGCAGCGATGTTGGTTGAGCAGGCCGTGGGGCAGCTAGCAGGCTATGGCCAAGAGGCAGAATTACTGCGCGCTATTGCCAACTACATTACGGAGAGGGACCGGTAATGGTACACAGGATAGGGGTATATCCGGGGACATTCGACCCCATCACTCTCGGCCATATGGACGTGATCGAGCGCAGCGCAAAGCTGGTTGACGAACTCATTATCGGTGTCACCACCAATGCCGCCAAGTCGCCGATGTTCAACGATGACGAGCGCATTGCGATGGTGAAGCGTGAAGTGGCCGCGATCGGTAACAGCAAAATCCGCGTCGTCGGTTTTAACTCGTTGCTCATGGATTTTGCAGAAAGCCAGGGCGCATCCGTTGTTATTCGCGGCGTACGCGGGGTTACCGATTTCGAATATGAGTATCAGCTGACGGGCATGAACCGGCA
>JANONL010000182.1:0-4405 GCA_031420815.1 Sphingomonadales bacterium
ATCCGCCGTCCGCCGGTCTTGCCAGACGATGGCGGGTGCCAGCGGTTCGCCGGTGCGCTTGTCCCAGAACACAATTGTCTCACGCTGATTGGTGATGCCGATGGCAGCGATCTTGTCGGCACCGCCTGCCTTCGCGACCATCTCGCGCGCGCATGCCAGCGTCAGGTTCCAGATTTCAGCAGCGTCATGTTCGACAAGGCCGGGGGCAGGGTAGTGCTGGGTCAGCGGCCGTTGGCAACTGCCCAAGCTGCGACCGTCCGCCGCAAACAACATCGCGCGAGTAGAGGTAGTTCCTTCATCGATAACAAGGATTTGCCCGCTCATGCCTCAACCGCCCTCAGCCGGCGACCTTCGGCGCTCCAAATGAAAACCGCGCGGTTGCCGAATGCTAGTCGATTGACTGCCAGCGACACCAACACAGAGGTCACCAACACAATCACCATCACGTCGATATAATGCAGCCACGGGATTCCCATATGCTGGTAGAATGTCTCACCTGCATACAGCGTATCGGGTTTGTAGAGCACAAAGTTGTGAAACGCATAGCTGCCCACTCCCCATAGCAACCCGACAACCGCTGCACGCGCATCCATGTTGCGGAACAATAGGCCAGCTATGAATGCGGAAAGGATCGGCATGGATGATAGTCCGTTGAGTTCTTGTAGCAGGTTGATAATGCTCTTTGCGTTTTCGAATACCGGCACCAGCACGATAGAGCTGATCGTAAATAGCACTGACACAATCGCTGCAAGTTTCCAGTGATTGGCCACAGGGCGGACGAACTTGTCGTGAAAATCGACGGAATAGAGCGCGACCGAGCTGTTTAGAATTGCGCTGGTATGCGCGATCACGGCGGCGGCCATCATTGCGGCGAACGCGCCTGACATCCAGTCCGGTAAGACATAAGCAACCAGCTGGCCGTAAGCCGCATCGTCGATGTCGCCGAACAGTTTGAAAGCTACAACACCGGGGATGACGACGATTGCAGGAATGATGAGGATGCGCACGATAGCAGCGGCCAGCACACCTTTTTGCGCCTCTTTGACCGTCGGCGCGGTCATCGCTTTTTGCGTGATGTTCTGGTTGGTTGACCAATAGAAAATCTGGATAAATATCATGCCAGTGAACAGCGTATGAAACGGTATCGGCGATTCTATGCTGCCGATCATCGAGGTCCGTTCCGCGGGTACGGTGGACAGATCAAACCCGACCGCTGCTAGCGCCAATATTACCACCAGAAAAGCAATCGCCAACACGCCAATGCCGGAATACGTATCCATCACCGCTACCGCGCGCAGCCCGCCGGTGATGGTGTAGATTGCCGCGATGATCGCCATCGGTGCGGCAAACCACAAAAGCGACCAATCGACGCCAAACATGGATTTTAAAAACAGGCTGCCCGAATAAAGTGCGGCAGGGAGGTATATCAGGATGTTACCGAGCAGGAACAACGCCGAAATCACAGTGCGGATGCTGCCGCCATTGTAACGCTTTTCCAGCAATTCGGTGACCGTCGTGCAGTTGTTGCGATAATAGATCGGCACGAAGATGAAGGCTAGGATCATCAGCCCTACAAAGCCCGAGATTTCCCACCAGGCGAGTAGCAGCATCTGGTTGCCGTTCATGCCGACTAATTGCTCGGTCGACAGGTTGGTAAGCGTAATCGAGCCTGCCACAAACAACCAGGTCAGACCGCCTCCTGCCAGAAATACCTCCCGTGTCGAGCCGCTGTCTTCGGTGCGTTTGGCACCGGCCCCGTGAACTTTCCAATATGTAAGGACGGCGATGAGCACGGTAAGCGCCACGAAAATACCGATCTGCGCGGCACTGTTGGTTGTCTGAAACATTGTCTCTCCCTTTCGCGGAAACTACTTCCCATTTGCGAAAACACAACTATCCAAATCCGAGATTATTTTGGGGAGGTTGTTGTGCAGCATGTGCGTTTCGATGGCGGCGATACCACGCTGATTTTCGCATGCGCTATCGGTGCGCCGCTTTCGATGCTCTATTGGGGCAAAAAGCTGTCGGCGGCCGTTGTCGCCGAGGACATCGAAAGGCTCTCCACGCGGCAAGGTATGCACGGCGTTGCGGATATCTCGGTGCCGGTGTCGCTGGCGATGGAGCCGGGGTTGGGGCACCCGATGCTGCACGGCTTTGCTGCGCACCGCGAGGGCCGCGATTGGGCGAGCTTGTTTGAGGTTTGCAAATTTGACGTAAATGAAAACGGCGGCGTTATTATTTGCCGGGACGTGCGCACCAAGCTGGGTTTGGAATACCGGATAACCCTTGATCCGATGACCGGTGTGTTTACCGTTGGCACGACGCTCACCAATTACGGCGATGCCCAACTCGACCTAAATGAGATGGCAACTGCCTGCCTGCCGGTGCCGCAGACGATGACTGATATAGTCGGCTTCACGGGGCGCTGGACCCAGGAGTTCGGGCAGGAACGAATTGCTCGCGCAAATGGCGCCTACCTGCGCGAAAACCGCAGCGGGCGGACGTCGCATTTCAGCTATCCAGCGATGCTGCTGGCGACGGCGGATACCAACGAGCAAGCAGGCGAAGTGTATGGCTTTCATCTTGCATGGAGCGGCAACCACCGGCTTCGCGTTGATACGCTTACCGATGGGCGGGTATTTGCCAGCGTTGGTGCGCTGCTGATCCCCGGCGAGATCAGGATTGCGCCGGGCGAAAGCTTTGTCAGCCCAGACATTGTCGCGGCCTATAGTGCCAGCGGGTTCAGCGCGCTCAGCCGTAAATTCCACACGCACGTCCGTGAAAAGCTGCTCCGTCCGTCGATGCGCGCCAAACCCCGTCCCGTACATTACAACACCTGGGAGGCGGTTTATTTCAATCATGACGTGGATCGGCTAAAGGAACTCGCCAACCGCGCTGCCGTTATCGGTGTAGAACGGTTTGTGCTGGACGATGGTTGGTTCGGTGCGCGACGCGATGATACGGCGGGACTGGGCGATTGGGTGGTGTCGGATGCGGTGTATCCCGAAGGCCTTGGCCCTCTAATCAACCATGTCACTGGCCTCGGCATGGAAATGGGTATCTGGTTTGAACCCGAAATGGTCAACCCCGACAGCGACCTTTACCGTGCGCACCCCGATTGGGTGCTGGGCATCGATGGCATCGAGCAGTTGCCTTTTCGGGGCCAATATGTGCTCGACATCAGCCGCGAAGAGGTGGCCGATTATCTCTTCAGGCAGATCGACGCGATCCTGAGCGAATATGACATAAGCTACATCAAATGGGATATGAACCGCGACCTGAGCCACCCCGGTGGCACAAGCGGACAGGCGCGGGCGTTTGCCCAAGTAAGCGCGCTTTACGCGCTGCTCGACCGTCTCCGCGCTGCGCACCCAAAGGTCGAAATCGAAAGCTGCTCATCGGGCGGTGCGCGTGCCGACATGGGCGTATTGGCGCATAGCGACCGGGTTTGGACTTCGGACAGCAACGACTCGATCGACCGCCAACACATCCAGCGCGGCGCCAGCTTTTTCCTACCGCCGGAAATTCTCGGCTGTCATGTCGGCCCGGCGCATTGCCATGTGACTGGGCGACAGCTCTCGATGGTCATGCGAGCCGCGACCGCATTTACCGGACATATGGGGCTTGAGCTGAACCTGCTAACCGAACGCGAGAGCGATTTGGCGCAGTTAAGGCAAGCGATTACGCTCCATAAACAGCACCGCGCTTTATTGCACGACGGCGAACTGTACCGGCTTGATAGTCCTGAGCATTTGATGACGAACGGTGTTGTCGCGCGGGACAAGAGCGAAGCGGTGTTTTCGCTGGCCTTTCTGACAAGCGAGAAAAAAGTCTTACCCGACCGGCTGCGTTTTGCCGGATTGGACCCCGCTATTCGTTACCGGGTGCACTTAATCTGGCCAACAGTCTGGTCGGCCAGTAAGGGGCCGTTAGCCATCGAGAAACTGGGCATCAATAAGGAAGGTGCGGTGTTAAGCGGCGAAGCACTGATGGCGGTTGGCCTGCAATTGCCCGCCGCATATCCGGAAACGGTATTGTTGTTCCATTTAATCGCGGAGGCCTAAACCATTTCGCGCACACCCGCCGCCGCCGACCGTTCGATATATTGCCGCGCTAGCTTCAAATCTTCCACAAATGCCAACCGTTCGCGTTCGGCCGCTTCTGCGTCGGGTAGGCGCAGCAAATAGCTGGGGTGGATTGTGGCCAGCACCGGTACACCCTCACTGCTATGCAATATCTGCCCGCGATGTGCGCCGACGGCCAAAGTCCTGCCGGTTAAGCTGCGCAAAGCGGTGGCACCTAGTGCAACAATCAAATCTGGCTGAACGATTTCCATCTCGCGGGTCAGCCACCAGCGGCAATGGTCGATCTCGCCGACATTGGGGCGCTCGTGGATCCGGCGTTT
>JANONL010000183.1:0-2847 GCA_031420815.1 Sphingomonadales bacterium
TGAAAATCGATTTCTTTAGCCTGCGGCATACCAATGCCCGGAGTCGGCTTCATCGGCGTGTAGCCGGGGAGCGAACCGTCCATCGATTTCGGCGCAGCGGCACTATCCGCAGGCGCGGCCGCAGTTGCCGTTACGGCTTGCACTGGTTGGACGGCAACTGGTGCGGCATCAACCTGTGCGACCGGCGCTGGCGCGGGATTCGACGTCTGTGCGGACACCAAAGCAGGTATCGTCGCAAGTACAAGAAACCCCAGAAAATTCTTCAACACATTCATCAACTTGGCCCCATATCTTTGGTGCGGCGCACTGAAACTGCGCTAGACTGTTCGAATTGATGTTCGACATGTCCCACGCAGCTTATAGTCAAGCTTACCGCAAGCCTCAAGCCGTTGCCCATAGATTTTATGGATTTATTCGCAAGCGTTTTCCACCTATCGGACTTGCAAGTCACCTCATGTTGGTTGCAAAAAATATAAGGACGCTCTCTCTCCCATGACCGAAGATGAAATCTTATCCGAACTTCGCGCCGCTGACGCATTGCTTGAGGGCCACTTCCTGCTGTCTTCAGGCCGCCACAGCGCGCACTATCTGCAATTCGCAAGATTGCTGATGAGGCCAGAACGTGCGGGGCGCATTGCGGTCGCGGTCGCACAGAAAATTCCCCGCGAAATTCGTAGTGAAATCCAGGTGGTCGTGTCCCCGGCAATGGGCGGTATCATAATCGGCCATGAAATGGGTCGCGCTCTGGGCGTCGATGCGATGTTCGTAGAGCGTCCCGAAGGCGTATTTGGGCTGCGTCGTGGCTTCGCGTTGGCAGAGGGCACTAAAGTGTTCATGATGGAAGATGTCGTCACCACCGGCCTTTCCTCTCGCGAAGCAATCAAAGCGATTGAGGAAGCAGGCGGACGAGTGATTGCAGCTGGAGCGGTCGTCGACCGCTCGGCCGGCACTGCTGAATTGGGCGTACCCTTCTTCCCGCTCGTCCAGCTGAACTTCCCGACTTATGCCGCCGACGAAATCTCGCCAGAACTGGCAGCTATTGAGGCCGTCAAACCCGGGAGCCGGAAGGAATAATGGCAAGCCGCTTACGTCTCGGCGTCAATATCGACCATGTCGCAACCATCCGTAACGCGCGGGGTGGCGATCATCCCGACCCGGTGCGCGCCGCAGAGATTGTCGCGCGTGTCGGTGGCGACGGGATCACCGCGCATTTGCGCGAAGACCGGCGGCATATCCGCGATGATGATATCCAGCGGATTATGGCTGCAACCGACCTGCCGCTCAATCTTGAGATGGCAGCAACCGACGAAATGGTCGCAATCGCGTTGCGGCACAAACCGCATGCAGCCTGCATCGTGCCGGAAAAGCGTGAGGAACGCACCACCGAGGGCGGGCTTGATGCTGCCGGGCAGCATAATCATTTAGCGCCGTTAATTACGCGACTACGCGAGGCCAATATCCGCGTCAGCCTGTTTATCGAACCCGACGCCCGCCAGATCGATGCCGCCATCCGGCTGGGCGCGCCGGTGGTTGAATTCCACACCGGCAAATATGCGCATGCCGAAGGCGCGGAGCGCGAGGCCGAGCTGCGGCGACTTACCGACGCCGTCGCGCTTGCTGCCAAGAACGGCATTGAACCGCACGCAGGACACGGGCTTACATTCGAAAATGTTCAGCCAATCGCCGCCATTCCCCAAATCGCCGAACTCAACATCGGCCATTATCTGATTGGCGAGGCGATCTTCATCGGGCTCGAAGAAAGCGTGCGGAAAATGCGGACCTTGATGGACGTGGCCCGCCCTTCGACACGCGCAGCGTGGTCGGAATGATCATCGGTCTTGGTTCCGACCTGTGTAATATCGAGCGGATCCAGCATTCGCTCGAACGCTTTGGTGAGCGCTTCGAGAAGCGCGTCTTCACCGACGTCGAACGCGCCAAAGCGGTGAAGCGTCCATTCACCCGCGCCGGAACTTACGCCAAACGCTTTGCAGCCAAAGAGGCTTTTTCCAAAGCGGTCGGAACAGGGTTCAAACGCGGGGTGTTCATGAAGGATATCGGCGTGGTCAACGCTGCTTCGGGCGCGCCGACTTTGTTGCTGACCGGCGGCGCGAAAGCACGGCTCGACGCGATGGTACCGGTCGGTTATGAGGCGCATATTCACCTCACGCTGACCGACGACCATCCTTGGGCGCAGGCGTTTGTAATTATAGAAGCGTTACCACTGACAAAGGCATGACCATTTTGACTTCTGAGAATATCGATCCCGTCGCACCAGCGGTAGCGCCCAAACCAGTACAGGAGAAAAGGAGCTGGGGTGCGTCTTTGTGGGCTGAACTGAAAGGCATGTTCTGGCTGCTGCTCGCCGTCCTTGGTTTCCACAGCTTCATCGCCAAGCCGTTCTACATTCCGTCGATTTCGATGATGCCGACTTTGCTGGTCGGCGACCGGCTGTTTGTCAGCAAATATCCCTATGGCTGGAGCCATGTTTCGCCGACCATTCCCAACCCGGTGGCGATTTTCCAATGGCTGGTGTTACGCGAAGATGTCGAGGCGCTCGCGGTGGCGTTGCCCGAAAGCGAAACCCGGGTCTGGGGCGAACTGCCAAAGCGCGGCGACATCGTCATCCTGACGCCCAAGGGCAAATATCAGGACTGGATCAAACGCGTTATCGGTCTGCCCGGTGACACCATATCGCTCCGTGATGGTCAGGTTTTTCTGAACGGCAAGCCGGTTCGCCAAGAAGTACAGCCAGCGCTCGATCTTACGGTGGATGCGAACAACCCATGTAACGACAGCGATTTTCCCGGCGCAAAAACGCAGGGCAACGACGGCAAATTGCATTGTTAT
>JANONL010000184.1:0-1794 GCA_031420815.1 Sphingomonadales bacterium
GGCTACCAGCTTCCTGCCCGACGAAGCCGCGTCGGAGGACGAGCACCAGCACGCCTATTTTGCCGAACATGGCCGACCAATGCTGCTCGACGTGGCGACACGCGAAGTTGCGGCGGCCGAACGGATTGTGGTGGCCAATGAACATTGGGTAGCACTCGTGCCTTTCTGGGCGAGCTGGCCGTTTGAGACACTGTTGCTGCCGCGCTTTGCCGTCGCTCGGATGCCGGATCTGGATATGACGGCGCGTGCCGCTTTGGCGGATATCGTTCAGACATTGACCCGAAAATATGATGGTCTGTTCGCCACCTCTTTTCCGTATTCGATGGGCTGGCATAACGCGCCTTTCGGTGGCGGCGATGCAGACGGCTGGCAGTTGCACGCGCATTTTTACCCGCCGCTGCTGCGATCCGCCAGCGTGCGAAAATTCATGGTTGGCTTCGAGATGCTGGCCGAGGCGCAACGTGATTTGACGCCCGAACAGGCCGCCGAGCAGTTGCGCGCGGTGAAGATATGACCTCGCAGGATTCCAAAATGCGCGCGGTTGCGGCCTATAAGGCGCGTTTTGGGGTCGAACCGACATTACTGGTTCGCGCGCCGGGACGGGTCAATCTGATCGGCGAACATACGGATTACAATGACGGCTTTGTTCTGCCCTGCGCCATCGACCGTGATACCGTAGTTGCAGCAGGCCCCGCCGATAACGGCGCGATCTGCGCCATTGCTTCCGACTTTGGCGGCGCCGACGACAACTTTGGCATCACCGACGCTATCGCACATAGCGACGCGCAATGGGCGAATTACGTCCGGGGGGTGGCCTGGGGCCTCGTCGAAAACGGATATCCGCTGACCGGCGCGCAAATGGCTATCGCAGGTGATGTGCCTCTGGGTTCGGGGCTATCGTCGTCGGCATCGCTTGAGGTCGCGGTCGGGCTGGCGCTGGCGGAGATAGCCAATATCAGCATCGACCCGACAAAGCTGGCGCAGATTGCGCAGCAGGCAGAAAACCAGTTCGTCGGCTGCGCATGCGGCATCATGGACCAGCTAATTTCGACCCGTGCTGTTGCGGGCAGTGCCATGCTGATCGATTGCCGTTCGCTCGTATGTCGCCCAGTCAAATTGCCCGACGGCGTTTCGGTCATTATCGCGCATTCAGGCGTTCGGCACGCACACGCTGGCGGCGAATATAACGACCGCAGAGAGCAATGCGAAACTGCGGCAAAGCATTACGGCGTTGCCGCATTGCGTGATTTGACGCTCGGTAGTCTGGAGCGGAACAAAGCTGGGCTAGACGATATCAGCTACCGACGGGCGCGGCATATCGTCACCGAAAACGAACGCACGCTGAACGCGGCAGAGGCGCTGGAAAATGGCGATCTCAAGACGTTGGGCGTTCTGATGGCACAGTCACACCGTTCGATGCGCGACGATTTCGAAATTACCGTTCCCGCCGTTGACCGGCTGGCAGAAATCATGGCCGCGCCACTTTCCGGCGAAGGCGGGGCGCGAATGACGGGCGGCGGCTTCGGCGGTTGCTGCGTCGCGGTTGTGCCCGATGAAAAGGTAAACGCCGTCGTCAAAGCTACCACTACGAACTACCGCGATCCCAATGGCAAACCTCCCGACATATTTGTCTGTCAGGCGACCGCGGGTGCCAACGTGCTATAGCTTTTTTACGGCAAAGTGGGTAAAACTACCTATTATCATGCCAGCGTAGTCGGGAGTCTCAGGTGTAGACGCACTGCGAGCCGCGGTCCCAGCGTTGAACTACGGTCGCCTTGCCCGCGTTTGATAGAC
>JANONL010000185.1:0-6741 GCA_031420815.1 Sphingomonadales bacterium
TCGTGCTTGGGCTGCCAGCCAAAGCGACCGACAATCGCGCGGTTGTCGGATATCAGCGCGTCAGGATCACCGGCACGGCGGCCCTCCAGTTTGCGCACAAGCTTGACGTTGGTCACGCGGTCGACGGCGTCGAGTACCTGCATTACCGAATAGCCGTGACCGTAACCGCAGTTGAGCGTGTGGCTTTTCGCGGGGTCGGCGATTAGTGCTTCGAGCGCAATGACATGCGCGGCTGCGAGGTCGCTGACATGAATATAGTCGCGGACCCCGGTGCCGTCGTCGGTGGAATAATCGGTTCCGAAGACACTGACCGATGCGCGTTTGCCCAGTGCTGCCTCGACTGCAATCTTGATAAGATGCGTCGCGCCAGCGGTAGACTGGCCGCTGCGGCCTTTGGGGTCAGCGCCCGCAACGTTAAAGTAACGCAGCGCGCAATAGTTGAAATCATGCGCAGCCGCCACGTCGCGCAGCATGATTTCGGTCATCAACTTGGACGTGCCGTAAGGATTGATCGGCACCGTCGGCATATCTTCGCGCACCGGGCTTTCTTCCGGGATGCCATAGGTGGCGGCGGTCGAGGAGAAAATCATGTGCTTTACGCCAGCGGTTATCGCCGAAGCGATGAGCGACCGGCTATTGGCGGTGTTGTTGTTATAATATTTCAGCGGATTCTCGACCGATTCGGGCACGACCACCGACCCGGCAAAATGCATTATCGCTTGAATATGATGATCCGAGATGATTCGGGAGATAAGTTCCGAGTCGGCGACGTCGCCTTCGTAGAAGGCCACATCATGCGGGACCGCCCAGCGAAAGCCGGTCACCAGATTGTCGATAACGACAGGCACATGCCCGGCGTCGAGCAAAGCGAGTACCGCATGGCTACCGATATATCCGGCTCCACCGGTTACCATGATATTTTTACTTTGGCTCATCACTGTTTCCAAATTTACAGTTATCGATGGTTGTGTTTCGCAGGTGGGGCGTCGCTTAAACTGCGTAAAGCAAAAAAAAGGCGACCCAAAGGCCGCCTTTTTCAAAACTCGAAACCCACGAAAATCAGGGGCTGGTTGGGCCGTCATTGTTGTTGCCAGCAGCAATAACGATACCAGCGATTACGGCTGCAGCAGCCAGAATAGCGATGATCACGCCGCTTCCGCCACCGAGCTTGTTTTCTTCCTTGGTAGACGCGCCAGCGCGCTTTACCTTGGAGGACGCAACTGCCTTAGCAGCTGGCGACAAAGATTGAGCCATTACCGGGGCGCTTACGAGTGAAGCGGCCGCAATAGCAGCGAGAGAAAGTTTACCGAAACGCATTATTGTGCTCCTTTTTGTGCGAAGTGCATTGCACTCGAAGCTTGTCATACACAACCGCCCGATCAGATCAAGCATTGAATTGCACACAAACCCCAAAATTCTCTCAATTTATCGGAGTGTTGCATATTTCATACAATACTGTTCAATAGAAAGAGGAGTGCCGTTGTAAATGTGCTACCCATCTTATTGTTCCAACAAGTAAGCCAACGTTTATGAAAATTGCTGTTCACCAGATGTGCAGTGGTACCGAACCAGCAGCAAATGCGGCGAAAATGGTCGATGCCATTGCCCAGGCTGCTGCTGCAAATGCCGGTATCTATTTCGCCCCGGAAATGTCCATCATGCTCGACCGGGATCGTGCACGCGCCCGTACTCGGATCACCGGCGAGCAGGAAACCCCCGCCGTGCAGCTTTTGCAAAAAGTGGCAGCGGAACGGGCGATCTGGATACATCTTGGCTCTCTGCCGGTATTGCATGAGGGCGGCGATGGCCGACTCGCCAATCGCTCGCTTGTGATAGACGACGCAGGCGCTATCAGAGCGCGCTATGACAAGATGCATCTGTTCGATGTCGATTTGTCGACCGGTGAGAGCTGGCGAGAGTCGAGTGCATATGTGCCAGGCTATGGACCCGTAATCGCCGACACGCCAATAGGGCAGTTGGGTCTCACCATTTGCTACGACATGCGATTTCCTGACCTGTATAGCGTGCTGTCGAAAGCCGGGGTGAACGCGCTCGCCGTTCCCGCCGCCTTTACTGTTCCGACAGGCAAGGCGCATTGGCATACTTTGTTGCGTGCCCGCGCCATTGAAGCAGAAGCATTCGTTATCGCCGCCGCCCAGTCGGGAACCCACGACGATGGCCGTCAGACCTATGGCCACTCTTTGGTAGTGGATCCTTGGGGTGAGGTACTTCTGGATATGGGGGTTGATGAAGGGTTGGGTTTTGCCGAGCTGGACCTCCACCGGTTGCAAGAAGTCCGTGCGCAAATTCCGGTGCATGCGAACCGGCGCGATATTCCGTCCGAAGTCACACGGTACTGAGCGCACGCTGTTTGGAGAGATATTGTTCGCGCCAGGCAATGATAAGTCCCGCCGCGATGATCAGCGGCGCGCCCGCGAAGATGCTCGTGCCCGGCACGTCGCCAAACAGCAGATATCCGAACAGGATCGACCAGATCAGGCCGCTATAATCCATCGTCAAAATGGCGGCGACCGACGCGTGGCGCATCGCAGCCGTCAACAGTATCTGCGCGACCGCGCCGGCAGCCGAAAGCCCGGCGATCACCAGCCACGTTGCGCCGTCATGGCTACGCGAAAAGAACAGCATCGCGACCCCGAGCGGTGCCAGCGAACACAGGCTGAACCAGAAAACAATCGCGCCGGTGCTCTCGTCCCGGCTCATCCGCCGCAACTGAATGACTACACATGCAGTGAGCATCGCGCCGGAAATTGCAACCAATGCACCAGACCCGTGTATCATGTCCTGCCCCGGTCGAATGGCGGCGAACACACCGACAAAGCCCAGCAAAACTGCACCCCAACGATAACGGCCGGTTGCCTCGCCCAGCACCAACGCGGCAAGCACCGTGGCGAAAATTGGCATTGCAAAACTGATCGTCGTCGCTTCTGCCATCGGTAGCAGCAGCATTGCCGTAAAATTAAGCGTCATCGATGTCAGCCCAAGCACAGCGCGGATTGCATGCGCGGCCGGTCGTTTGGTCTGGATCGACTCCAGCTTGCCGGTTGACCACAGCCACAGGATCACCACCGGCAACCCCGCCAATTGCCGCCAGAACAGGCTTTCGGTGACATGCACGCCTCGATTACCCGCCACTTTGACGAGCGCAAACATCACACCGAGCATCGCCATCGCCGCCAGCCGGAGCAATATGCCCGACAACGGACGTTCCGGATTGGTCTCTGCTGCCGGAACTATAAAATCGGGATCTGCCATTGCCGGGCGTTAAGCGAAGTCGCGGGCCTTGACCATCGGCATTGCGATCACCAAATGCGGTGCATGAGCCTATTCGACTCCGCATTTTGGGACGATCATTGGTGGACGGCGGTATCGGCGTTTTCGGCTTTGCTGGTGCTGACCAGCAGTGTAGCCGACCGGCGCAGGCAGAACCGCAAGCGGATCGAAGACGTCGGCTTCATGCCGTGGACGGGCATCACCGTTTTATCGGTATTGGCGACGGTGATTACGGCGGCTTTTGCAATTAAAGCCGGATAGTCGGCTTAACCCAAACAGGCTTCGAGAAACGGCTGGTCGAAACCGAACTGCCGGGCTTTTTCAAGCGTGTAGGGACGAACGCCGCCCGCTACCCATTCGCCGTTGATGTTGCCGTCGGCATCATCGTCACGGTATTCGAACTTGAAAAGATCCTGCGTGACAATAACGTCGCCCTCCATCCCGATTACTTCGGTGATCTGGGTGGTACGCCTGGAACCATCGCGCAAACGCTTGACCTGAACAATCATATCCACCGATTCGGCGATCTGGCGCGAAATAGCTTCTTTTGGAATCTTGATGTCGCCCATCAGGATCATGTTTTCCATACGGCCAAGGCATTCGCGTGGGTTGTTGGCGTGAAGCGTACACATCGATCCATCGTGACCCGTGTTCATCGCGGCGAGAAGGTCGAAACATTCTGCGCCACGAATTTCGCCCAGAATGATCCGGTCAGGGCGCATACGCAGGGCGTTCTTCACAAGGTCGCCAATGGTTATCGCGCCGTCACCTTCCAGGTTGGGCGGCCGGGTTTCGAGCGGTAGCCAGTGCGGCTGCTGCAAGCGGAGCTCGGCGGCATCTTCGATCGTGAGCACGCGCTCGCCGGGGTCGATCATTTTTGACAGCGCATTGAGCATCGTCGTTTTACCCGAACCGGTACCGCCCGAGATAACGATGTTCATCCGGCAGGCGCCAGCAATTTTCAGCGCCGTTGCCATCGGTTCCGACATCGACCCGAAGCTTTTGAGCATGTCGATGGTGATCGGCTTTTCAGAGAATTTACGAATTGAAATCGCGGTCCCGCGCAGCGAAAGCGGCGGCACGATAACGTTCACGCGCGAACCATCTTTCAAACGGGCGTCGGCGAGCGGCGTAGTCTGATCGACACGGCGGCCGACCTGGTTGCATATCCGCTGGGCAATCTGGAACAGATGTTCCTCATCGCGGAACTGGATCGGCGCGATGGTCAGCTTGCCCTTTTTTTCTATATAGGTTTGGTTCGGGCCATTGACCATGATGTCGGTAATGTCCGGATCGTTGAGCAACTCTTCGAGCGGACCAAAGCCCAGCAATTCGTCGACCAGCACTTTTTCGAGCGCAAACTGCTCGCGCCGGTTGAGCGTCAGTTTGAGCTCGGCGAGCACC
Organism: Sphingomonadales bacterium; assembly: GCA_031420815.1. Classification (GTDB taxonomy): domain Bacteria; phylum Pseudomonadota; class Alphaproteobacteria; order Sphingomonadales; family Sphingomonadaceae; genus Sphingorhabdus_B. Next base: position 4,696 of record JANONL010000185.1, read on the forward strand.
TCGAGAATAATCGGGCGGAACTCTTCGGTCAGCTCTTCCTTGTTGAGCGACGCTGCGGCCTCTGGGTCAACGCGTTCGAGCAGGCGCGGCAGCACCTGTTCCTTGATCTTGTGGACAGAAGCCTCAAACCCTTGCGGGCCTTCATCGACCTCGGCAACCGCGGACGCACGCTCGCTCAGCCGCGACATCGCATCGGATTGCGGCGGCGGCGCAGAAGCAGCACCGGGCAGTTCGACCGAATTTATTGGTGGAAACTGCTCGCCACCCATGGGAAGATCGGCGTCGGGAATCGCGGACGGCAGCGGCTGGCTAAATCCACTTGGCTGTCCACCATTACCACCACCGCCACCGGTCATCGGGCGGGCGACGCCAAAGGATGGGCGTCCGGCGGAAAGTCCGGGTTTTTTACCGAATGCGCTCACTGTTTGGCCGCTCCATTTTTAATGTATTGCAATGAAGCCAGGTCGTAGAAGGAAATGGTGAATAAATCGGTAATATGAAAGCGTGAGCAAGCCATTATGCCCTATCATCACGCGGCTTATCTGCCTAAGCCAGCCGCGAAACAGGGGGCATTTGCGCATCAGGCCATGACATCTCGTTCGGGACATATCGGCCTGTTGCTGGCGCTGGCGGGCTTTGCGCTGCTGTCTATGGGCGATGCCGTCATCAAGTCGATTGCCGGAGCTTGGCCCGCAACCGCGATTGCCGCGCTGCGCTATCTGTTGGGCGCATCCGGGCTTGCCGCATTGCTTTGGTGGCAAGAAGGCAAGGGCGGTTTCGTGTTGCCCAACCCGAAGATACAACTGGTCAGGGGCGCGTCGGTAGCGGTTGCCACCATCTGCTTTTTTTCCGCCATTTTCCTTATGCCGCTTGCCGAGGCAACCGCGATAACCTTTACCAGTCCGATGATCACAGCGTTGTTGGCGGCTTTGGTGCTGAAGGAGCGGGCAGGGCGGGCGACCATATTGGCGACGGCGGCTGCCTTTGGCGGGGTTCTTTTGATCCTGAGACCCAATTTCGCGGTGCTCGGTTGGGCATCCTTGCTCCCGCTCGGCTCGGCAATCGGTATGGCGTGTATGATGACCGGTAATCGCGCGGTCGCGGGCAGGGGATCGGCGTTGCTGATGCAGTTCTTGCTCGCAGCGGTTGCTGCACCGGTATTGGTACTGGCCGCAATCGGTGGACATCTGTCGGGCATATCGGTGCTTGAAATACCATTTCCCGATTGGACGATTATCGCCAAAATCTGCGTCGTCGCGGTTACCGCCACATGCGCGCATTTTTTGATTTATCTTGGTACAACAAGGGCTTCTGCCACCGAAATCGCGCCGATGACCTATGTCCAGTTGCTGGTCGCAATGCTGCTGGGCGTGTTGGTGTTCGGTGACTGGCCGGACGCTGTGTCGTTGCTCGGTTCGGCGATCATCATTGGCGCCGGGCTGTTTTTGTGGCAGCATAAACGTGCGGCGGGGAGGGCCGACATATGATCAGATCGCTGATAACCGCCGCCGCCCTTGCGCTGTCCGCTTCAACCGGAGCGGCTGGCGAAGACGTGCCCGAGTTTCCCGAGTGGATGGCCGGCGCTTGGGCGCACACCGACGGCCAAAGCTGGGCTGACGAATATTGGACGCCGCCGCGCGCTGGCATCATGATCGGTGCCAGCCGGGCGGGCGAGGGCGAAAAGCTGCAATTCTGGGAGCATATGCGCATTGTCCGCGAAGCCGATGGCAAGCTGGCTTTCTGGGCGATTTCGGGAGATCAGAAACCTGTTCGATTTGGCGAAGCCAAGATGACCGCAACCGAGATCGTTTTTGAGAATCCGGGCCATGATTATCCGCAACGTATCCGGTACTGGCGCGAGGGGAACGCGCTAATGGCGCAGACTTCGTTGATCGATGGCAGCAAACCGAACGATTTCAATTTCAGTATAACGGGGCAGTAACAGGCACTGCGCCGCCCAAAGCCCGTCACCCGAAATTCCACCGTCACCCTGAACTTGTTTCAGGGTCTTACTCTATGACGGTGAAATTAAGACCCTGAAACAAG
>JANONL010000186.1:0-10701 GCA_031420815.1 Sphingomonadales bacterium
GCGTCTGAAGCAAAAGCCTATAAGGCGCTATCGGCGTTGTTGGAAAAATATACCGGCCAGATATTAATGGCGAATCGCCACTGGAGGATCGATATGGCGCTAAAGCCCGTCATGCGACGCAATTCTATCCCCGATCTTCAAACCCTAGTGTCGCTCATTGAGATCGATGCTGACCCGGCGTTGACCACGGCTTGCGTGGAGGCGATGATTAACAACGAAACCTGTTTTTTTCGTGATCAGGCGAATTTCGCGTTGCTCACTGGACCATTGCTCGACTCGATCCGCGAACATCGGAGCGCGACCAAACGCATACGAATGTGGTCGGCGGCGTGCTCGACGGGTCAGGAACCTTATTCACTTGCAATGGCGATCAGCGAAAACCCCGAAAAATGGCGCGGTTGGAACGTGCAGATCATAGCAACCGATGTTTCGGTCTCTGCATTGGCACAGGCGAGGTCCGGAAAATACTCGCAGTTTGAAATCCAGCGTGGATTGCCAGTCATGCAGATGCTCAAATATTTTGAGCAAAAAGGCGATGATTGGGTAGCCAAAGATCATTTGCGCAAAATGATCATTTTTTCAGAACATAATATGCTGACCCCCGCACGACGCCTTGGCGTTTTTGACGTGGTTTTATGCCGCAATATGCTGATGTATCTCTGCGACAATAAACGTGCGCAGGTGCTCGAAGGTATCGCGCCGGCTATGGTGGAGGACGGTATATTGATGCTTGGCGCTGCAGAAACTGTGATCGGGCAAACGCAAAAATTTCGAGCCAGCAAAGAATTTCGCGGCTTTTATGAATCGGCTGCACGTCCTGTTGTTCAGCATTTGGCGGATAACCGACGCAGAGCCTGATATTGCGCTAACCCGCTGAATCGGCTTAAGGTCACACCATGACAATGATCTGGACCCCGTCCCCGAATTTTGGCGAACGCACGCTGCCGATTTCGATGCTTGTCCTTCATTATACCGGCATGAAAACCGGCGCGTCGGCGATCGATTGGCTGGCAAACCCTGAGTCCAAAGTTTCTGCGCATTATGTTGTGGATGAGGATGGTCAGCAGGTGCACATGGTGCGCGAGGAATATCGGGCGCAGCATGCTGGTCTGTCAAACTGGCGCGGAATCACCGATGTCAACAGCGCCAGCATCGGTATCGAAATAGTCAATCCAGGGCATGAATGGGGATATCGGCCTTTCCCGGCCGAGCAAATGGATGCGGTGACGCGGCTGGTCGCCGAAATCGTCCAGACCTACAACATCGAACCGCGCAATGTCGTCGGACACAGCGATGTCGCGCCGGCGCGGAAGGAAGATCCCGGTGAGTTGTTCGATTGGGAAAGGCTCGCCAAGCTCGGCTTTGCCGTGCAGCGTCCGAAAAAGAAGCTGGTCGATCCCGAGTGGCCTGATGCGGCGTTCCTGCTGGCACTTGAGCGTTACGGCTATGGCATAGCAGATGGTCCCGCTACGGTGGTTGCATTCCAACGCCGTTTCCGTCCGAATAACCTTGACGGGGTTATCGACGGCGAGTGCCGTGCGATACTTTTAAGCTTGCTCTTGGAAACCGGAGACGGAACTGCTAGCTGAGCCTGGCCAGAGGGTCGGGCGACCGCTGCCAAGAGGGTGACCGCTTGGGGGAGGAAAGTCCGGGCTCCAGCGAGGAACGGTGCCGGGTAACTCCCGGCTGGCTATGTAGCAATATAGAGCCAAGGGACAGTGCCACAGAAATAAAACCACCGCATTTCGATGCGGCCAGGTCGAAACGGTGCGGTAAGAGCGCACCGCGCGTTTGGCAACACGGGCGGCATGGCAAACCCCACCGGGAGCAAAACCGAATAGGGACGGCGTATGGCATCCTCCTGCCAGTCGTCCGGGTTGGTTGCTAAAGGACAGTGGTAACACTGCCCGTAGAGGAATGGTCGCACATCCGCCAAAGTCCTGAGCTTGTCGAAGGAGCGAGGTGGAGGACAGAACCCGGCTTACAGACCCTCTGGCACTTTTTTCCATAGCCAATAGGCGACGAGCATGATGTCGATAACGACCGCCTTGATTATTATTGGGTACGGACAGTAATGAGAGAATACCGATCAATCCTACCAATATCCACGACAACATTCTCGTTAGATAAACCGCAGGCTTGCCGGGTATCATTTACTTTGTCTGACATTTATGTTTTGTATCGTGCCGACGACATGTTTTCAGAGGGGAAAGTTAATGTCCATTGTAAATCGTGCCATGAGTATGATCACTAAACCCAAGGAAGAATGGGCAGTAATCGCCAGTGAACCCGCGACCGTGGGTGGATTGTTTACCGGATATGCTGCGATTTTGGCACTCCTGCCACTAATCGGCTCCATATTGTTTTTGGGTTTGTTGGGCTTGGGGGCGACCGGAATGGGTGGCGCTGCCGTCATGGGTATGGGGTTAAACTTCATAGCGGTAACGGCGGTCGTCAGTTATTTTGTAGGCCTTGGCTTGCTATGGCTGGTCAGCTTTATCGTCAGTTCGATCGCTCCTAGCTTTAATGGCAAGCAGGACATGGTGCAGGCAACTAAGTTGATGGTATATTCGGCTACGCCGACTTGGCTCGCCGGAATTGTCAGCGGCATTCCGGTTCTCGGCATATTGGTCAGCTTGGCGGCGATCGTTTACGCCGTTTACTTGATTTACCTTGGCGTGAAGCCGGTCTTGAGCGTCCCTGATGACAAGGTTGCCGGGATGTCGGTGGTAACCGTGCTGATTTACATCATCGCGTCGATTGTCGTCGGCGGTATTATCGCTGCTACCATAATGGCGACGATGTTCACCGGTGGCATGATGGCCGGAAGCATGACAGGTGCATAAAATTACGCCCTGAAGCCTAGCTTTGGGACCATGCCGCCGCTAAGGGGGCGGCATGGCCCGTTCTTCACGCAATGATTTTGGTTTCCCCCGCTGGCGCGGTTATGGTGGATCGCGTGAGGCGACGCAGGTGCGGTTGTGTGACCGTTATGGCTGCAACCGTGCGGGCAACTGCCCCGCACCCAAATCGCCGAACAGCCCTGATCGCTGGATGTTCTGCGAGGAACACGCAGGCGAATATAACCGCGGCTGGGATTATTTCGAGGGCCTGACAAAGGAAGAAGCCGAACAGCGCGAAGCGGACGAAAAACGCGACTTTTCCGGATACAAAGAGGCCGCGCATTACGGATGGGCCGGTTCTGGCGACGGCAGCCGTACCCGGGACGAAATGCACGCGCTTGACATCCTTAGCCTAGACAGCGATTCGACCTTTGACGACGCGAAAAAGGCTTGGCGACAAATTGCCAAGCTAACGCATCCTGACGTTAACCCCGGCAATGCCGATGCCGCGAAGGCATTTCAGGCCGGTCAGGCCGCCTATGATGTCTTACGTGTCGCCGAAGAAAGGCGGGACTGGAAGGGCTAGACAGCGTAGCGCGCAGCGGTTTGCCGGATCAGCGCAATCATATTGGGAATTCCTTGCGTCCGGTTCGAGCTAAGCTGGTTTTTCAGGTCGAACGGGGCAAGCGCATCCTCGATAGCTAGGCCAAAAATTTCGTCGGCGGATTTGCCATCTACGGTTTTAAGCACGAGCGCTATAATACCCTTGGTTATTGCAGCGTTACTGTCGGCCATGAATTCGAGTTTGCCGCGATCGGTGACCGGATAAACCCATACACTTGCCGAACATCCCCGGACCAAGGTAGCATCGGTTTTCAGTGCATCGGGCATTAGCGGCAATTCTCGGCCTAGATCGATTAACAACCTGTAGCGGTCGTCACCGTCGAGAAATTCATATTCTTCAAGAATGTCGGCAAGCGTGGTCATCGACCCCGCGCTTATGGCGGTTACGGTCAGAGATCAATACCGGCAGCGATGGCTTCAAGCTTTTTCACGCGTTCTTTCAGATCAGCAACCTCAATCCGCGATGAGGTCGATGGCATTGCTATCTCACCGCCCTGCTGGTGCGCTTGCAGCTCGGCGTGCTTCAGCGCAATCCAGTCGCGCCAGCCACGCAGTGACAGCATCGAAATTAACGCTACACAGGTGAGCGCAAATGCGCCGATGATGATGTAGAAATTGGGATCCTGAGTCATGTGGTTCCGTCCTTTCATTGCGCGCGCGTTAGCGGTTGCGCAGTTCCTCAATTTGCCGGTTGATGTCGTTGGCCGAATTGTTGTCGGTCGCGATCCGCTCCAGAACTTGGATGCGATCCTTTAACACTTTTATTTCTTCGCGCATGTGATCAGTGTCGGGGTCGCGCCCCAGCCGTTGCTGGACATTGCCGTCGTCATCCTCGACATCGATGATGCCGTGCCTTGCCTTATGCTTGCTCTGGATGATTTTGCCGACGGTGATGATCGCGATGATCGCTACTACCATTTCAAACGGACCCATAAACTCCTCCTTTGACCTTGTTGATCGGCACCTAGTTCAGCGGCTTGTCGCGTAAGTCTTCAATTGCGTTGGCCAAACTATGATTCTTGTCGGTTATGATCCGCTCCAGCACTTGCACGCGCTGTTCCAGCCGCTGGTTCTGCGCCGCATATTGCTCAGCCTTTTCAGTGTTCGACTGCGACATGATTTGCAGCTCTTTCTGCTTGTGCCGCGACCACAATGCGAACCCGCCCAACAAAAACGGCGCAAGCGGTATCAACACCCAAACCTCTTCAAACATCATTTACGCCTTTCAATTAGTCGGACCGCGTAGCGCTTCGATTTCCGAAGTCAGGCGGTGGCTGTCATCGACAACGATTTTCTCGACATTGGCGAGGCGGTCCTTGATCGAGCCAAGCTCGGCCCGCATTTGTGCATTTTCCTGGCTTAACAGCTTGACGCGCTCGACCGCTTCTTGGTCGGTTTTGGGGTAGACGGCCTGTCCCCACGCGCCGTCAAGGGGATAGCCGTGCTTGATTCGCATCCATGTGGTTGCGACCCAGCCTAATGCGATGAATCCCGATGCAATCGCCATCGGCAGAAATATAGCCGAATATTGTCCCAAATTTTCCATTATCGTGTCTCTCAGCGCAGATTTTCGATTTCTTCGGAAAGCCGTCCAGCCTTGTCGGTGACGATTCGTTCCAGAACGGCGATACGTTCTTCCAGATGACCAACCTTGCCGTGCAGCACCTCGTTCTCGTTGCTCAGCAACGCTATCTTGCGGTCGCCGTCGACATCGACCTTCGCGGTCTTGCCGCCCCATTCGTCCTCAAGCGGGTAGCCGTGACGGGCACGTATCCAGTTGTTGAATATCCAGCCAGCGGTGCAAATCATGACGATTGCAACAATGAAAGATGGTCCACCAAAGCTCACGACAATTCCTTCCACGGCAAACGGCGTGAAACCGAGCGTATCTCGGCATTGCGGAAATCCACGCTCCACTTCTGCCGGTCGGCTTCACGCGTCTTCTGCGCAAAGTGCCGGTAAGTGAACCAGGCGATCAGACCCAAAACGATCAAAGTAAACATTGGTTGGTTCCCTCCAGAATGCCGCGCTTAACGCAGACTTTCGATTTCGTCGGCGAGCTGTTTGTTGTTGCTGACATAATAAAGTTCAATATCTGCCATGCGGTTGTCAATATCGCGGAAGCGGGACCGGATGTCGCGGGTGGTACGGGCAGGTGACTGACGCACTCCTTGCCAGAACTTTTGGTCATCGCGGTCGAGATAGAGGTGAACCGGCTTTTTGTTAGCGAACCACGCCGCACCCCAATATGCGATCAGCGTCCAAGGAAAGCCGCCCATCAGGGTCAGCATTACCGCGCCCAAGCGAACCCAGAGTACATCGACCCCGGTATAATCGGATATCCCGGAGCAAACGCCCTTCCATTTGGCATTTTGCTTATCGAGGTAGAATTGTGTGTGTGTGCCGCTCATATCAACGGTTCCTTTCCAGCCTGCGAACATTTTCTGACATATAATCTTCTGAGTCATGGTCGATACGACGCGGTGTGAAGTCGGGATTGTCTGAAGCGACTAGCCGTTCGACGGTTTCCAAGCGGTCTTCCAAACGACGCGCCAACTCATGCATATCACCCAGCATTTTTTCATCATCGTTGGTGAGCGTTGCCGCCGTTTTCCATTTTGTGATGTAATGCATGATGATCCAGGGCAGGCCGAGGAAGATGGCCGGGATGACAATGATTTCGCTACCCATCGGTTCAGCCTTCCTTTTTCGCGTCTTGTTTCATGGCTTTTTTCATCGCCTCAAGCTCGGCATCGACGACGTCGAATGATTCAAGCGCTGCAATTTCATCGCCCAACGTGCGCGGGGCATCGCTGCCGATGGCCAAGGCGTCGGCGTAACCTTCAGCCATATCTACTCTTTTTTCTAGGACATCGAAACGGGAGAATGCTTCACGTACTTTGTCGCCGTTGTACATCGTGCGCAGTTTCACCTGATTTTCCGCGCTTTCCAGCCGGGTCATCAGCGCATTCTGGCGGCTGCGGGCATCGGCCAGTTTCTTTTGCAGCTTGGCAATGTCCTGCTCGGACGCTTTCAATGCATCGTTGAGTACGTCGACTTCGGCCTTCAATTGGTCGGCCATGTCGGTTGCCTTGCGCTTTTCGAGGAGTGCCGCCTTGGCCAGATCTTCGCGATCCTTGGAAAGTGCCAATTGCGCCTTTTCGGTCCAGTCGAGCTGCAAGTTGTCGAGTTTGACGATATGGCGGCGCAGTTCTTTTTGGTCCGCAATCGTGCGCGCAGCAGAGGCACGGACTTCAACGAGCGTTTCCTCCATCTCCAGGATGATCATACGGATCATTTTCGCAGGGTCTTCCGACTTGTCGAGCAGGTCGGTGACATTGGCAGCTATGATGTCGCGGGTTCTTGAAAATATACCCATTGGAAAACTCCGGTTAATACTGGTTTGGCGCGCGGTAAAGATGGGTGCGACCGGGGGCAATTGGGGGGAGCTGGAGCGCCCCGGTCGCCGACCTGACGTGTCAGGCAAGATAGCTGACAACGACTGGCCGTGGGGATTGGGAGTATGCATTGATCTGTTGGTCTTTCTCGTGGTTGAAGACCGAGATGGCGTAGCTGGTGAAAATCGCCGTCATCGACAAGGCGACAGCAACCCAAAGGCGGCTTCCGGTTTCTGCTGATTTTGTGTCGTAGCTCATTTTGGTCGTCCCTTTTCAATTTTGAACCTGTTTGCTGGGTTTGAAATTGTTTTTGCAGGAACCGTGCCAGTTTTGACAAATGGCGGAAGTATGCGAAAGTTACGCGCAGCGTGCAAATGTGTCATAGTATTTATTGCTATTACATGGTGAAATATGCCAAACGTTGAATATGGAACGTGACGCACAGTTTATTGGCCAGTCTTCGGCCTTTCTCGATGCGGTGGAACGCGCCAGTCGCGCTGCCCCATTGAACCGGCCTGTGCTAGTGGTGGGGGAGCGCGGGACAGGCAAGGAGTTGATTGCCGAACGCCTGCATCGCCTGAGCGCGCGCTGGGGTGGGCCGTTAATCACGATGAATTGTGCCGCACTTCCCGAGACGCTGATTGAGGCGGAATTGTTCGGGCATGAGGCTGGGGCCTTTACTGGTGCGACCCGCGCACGCGAAGGTCGCTTCGAAGAGGCGGATGGTGGCACATTGTTCCTCGATGAACTCGGGACGCTCAGTATGGGTGCGCAAGAGCGGCTGCTGCGCGCGGTTGAATATGGCGAAGTGACGCGGATTGGTTCGTCGCGCCCGATCAAAGTAGATGTACGGATAGTGGGTGCAACAAACGAGAATCTGCCAAAGATGGTCGAGGCGGAGAAGTTTCGTGCCGACCTACTAGACCGTTTGTGTTTCGAGGTTATCACGCTGCCACCATTGCGCGTGCGCGAGGGCGATATCGAGGTGCTAACAGAATATTTCGGGCGGCGGATGGCGGCAGAACTGGAATGGCCGAGTTGGCCCGGTTTTGGCGAAGTTGCGACGCGTGCTTTAGAAAATTACCAATGGCCGGGCAATGTACGCGAGCTTCGTAACGTGGTCGAGCGTGCCGTGTACCGCTGGGCTGACCCCGCGCAACCCGTTGATTATGTGCAGTTCGATCCGTTCGATAGCCCCTGGAAAAATGCGGTGACGCCGGCTGCCGCGAACCGTGAGATGCAGGATGTAGCGGAAAGCGCGCCGCGCTTTTCGACGGACCTTTCGCAAACAACCGAAATATCGGACTTCCGCGTCGCGACCGAGAATTACGAGAAAGCCGTGCTGGAGCAGGCTTTGGCGCGGTGCCGGTATAATCAGCGACAAACCGCAAAGGCGCTCAATTTAAGCTATGACCAGTTGCGGCATACGCTGAAGAAGCACGATTTACTGGGGTAAGCCATCCTACATCGTTCGTGCTGAGCTTGTCGAAGCACCTGTTGTTTTTATCCGTGCAGAATAAAACCCTCCGACAGGCTCAGGGGAATAGTTGTTAGTAAAAGGGCGGCCCACAACCGCCCGTTGTAATTCAATGACCGATTATCAAGCGCCAAGGTTGGCGCTGACCATGCAGTAAAGCATCGGCAACGACAGCAATGTGTTGAGCCGTGATGTCATCATCGCGGTGGTGGCGGCCTTCGCTTTGGTTGCATCATCGGCTTCAACAATGCCCAGCGCCTTTTTCTGGTTTGGCCAAATAATGAACCAGACATTGAATGCCATAATCAGCGCGAGCCACATGCCAACACCGATCAGTTTGACAGCGCTTTCACCTTGTAGGGTCATGGCAGCATGCAGGTAGCCGGACAGATAAGCGACAATCAGGCCCGTTAATACCGTGAGCGCAGCGCCCCAACGGAAGAAAAATAGAGCGGCGGGCGCGATATGCTTGGAAACGCCTGGCTTCAATTCAGCCGGGATTTTCGGCATGGTCGGAATTTGGACGAAATTGAAATAATAAAGCAAACCAATCCAAACAGTCCCGAAAAATGTGTGGAGCCAACGTGTAACAGACCCCGCGGTAACGCTTTCGCCGTCAACTCCGACCATCACAGCAACCGCTAGTAGCAGTCCGACGACCAGCACCAGATGCAAATTTCCAAAAAACTTCGCCATTACGCTTCCCCTCGGTTTTAATTTCTAAAGTCGGCTAAGCCTAGCCAAGCGTCAGGCCTGTTACAAGTCGCCTGCTCGATTATCTGGCTTATCATCGCCGAGCGACAATCCATTCCGCATGAGCATCGGCACATTGGCCATCGCAAACAGAAAAGTGAGCGCGGTGACGCCCCAGACTTTTAGCGTTAGCCAGGTGTCGAAAGTAAGCACGGCACGCATGACTTCGTTTGCCGCTGCGAGCGCCAGGAAAAACAAGCCCCAATTCAACGACAACTTGCGCCAACCTTCGTCGGTAAGGCCATCATATGCCGCCTCAAGCACATATTTGAGCATTGCCTTGCCCCGCATCACGCCGCCAATCAACAGCGCGGCAAAAAACAGGTAGATTAAAGTCGGTTTGATCTGGATGAATTTGGGATCGCGAAACCAAAGAGTTAGCGCACCGAAACCGACGACTAGGACGGCAGACAACCATAACATCGGCGAAACCCGGCCAAGCTTCCATTTGGAAACGGCAACCGCGATGGCGATAGCGATCATGAACACGCCGGTGCCAACTAGCGGGCCTTGGGTGGGGTCACTGTCCGATCCACCAAACTTATATGCGATGAAAAAAACTAGTAGCGGCCCGAAATCAAGCGCAAAATTGAGACCACCCGATGGCTTCTTGGTCAGTGCCGCTTCGTTCATTGTGCGCCTCCGCTAATCGCGCGCGCAACATCCTGCGCATTGAACGGACGCAGGTCGTCAATAGTTTCACCCACCCCGATTGCGTGGATCGGTAGGCCGAATTGCTTTGCTGCCGCGACCAATATGCCGCCGCGCGCGCTGCCGTCCAACTTTGTCATTACCAGTCCCGTCACGTCGGCCACTTCCTTGAATATCTCGATTTGTGAAAGTGCATTCTGCCCGGTTGTAGCATCGAGCACCAGCACGACATTGTGCGGGGCTGCCGGATTAAGCCGCCCCAATACACGCCGGATTTTGGCCAACTCGTCCATCAACTCGCGCTTGTTGTGAAGGCGTCCAGCGGTATCGACGATCAAGACATCGATGCCTTCTGCGGTTGCCTTCTTGACCGCATCGAAGACGACGCCTGCGGCGTCGCCACCCTCCGGACCGGTGACAATCGGGACGCCGAGCCTTTCAGCCCAAATTTTGAGCTGCCCGACCGCTGCGGCGCGAAACGTATCGCCGGCCGCCAGCATCACGCCGTAATCCTGCTCCAGAAACAGATGCGCCATTTTGGCGATCGTCGTGGTCTTGCCCGACCCGTTGACGCCGATCACCAATATGACCTGTGGACGCGGGAAGGCGTCGATATCTAGCGGCGCGGCAACAGGGGCGAGCACCGCAGCAATCTCGTCCTCGACAATTTGGCGAACGCCCTCGGCATCGATGCCCTTGTCGAAGCGGCCGACAGCAATCTTCTCTCGAATTTGCGCCGCCATTGCTGGTCCGAGATCGGATGCGATCAGCGCGTCTTCAAGGTCGTCGAGCGTTTCGTTGTCGAGCTTTGCCTTGGTCACAAGGCCAGTGATATTCTCGGTCAGCTTACCCGACGTCTTTTTCAGCCCACCGAATAGCCTGTCCTTCCAACCTGCGTTTTCGGTCATGCCAAAATCTCTGCGTGCAATTGCTGATCCTTATATTTGGTCACCCT
>JANONL010000187.1:0-3552 GCA_031420815.1 Sphingomonadales bacterium
TCATGGTTCAAACATGGTCGCGAAGTACTCGATTGGTTCGTTGCACATCCCGAATATAATCTGATATTCGCGCCGCATATAATGTTGTTCCAGCGGCGAGCGGTGTTCACGGTCGATAAGCTGCGTATGGCTCTGCCGGGCGTGCTGGATAAAAAATATCGCATGGCACCAAACATCCATATCGATTTGGGTAGCGCGGCCTCTACGGACATGACCTACACCAATGCAGCTGACATCTATCTGGGTGATGTCAGCAGCCAGATTTATGAATTTCTGCGCTTTCCCAGACCGGCGATCTTCCTCAACAGCCACGGCCATGACCACGAAGATAATCCCAATTACGCGCATTGGCGAGCCGGGGATGTGATTACGTCGGTTGGTCGGTTAGGCCTGGCGCTTGAACGTGCGGACGCTGATCATGCGGCGCATTACCGTTCCGCCCAAAAGGCACTTTTTGATTACACTTTCGATCTGATTGACGAACCTTCATCGCAGCGCGCCGCGCGTGCTATTGCCGAAATAGTCCGCCGTGGATGAGGCGTCGCACGCAGGCACCGGCATTGTCCGGCATATGAATGACCGCAACAACTGATACACTTTGCGACAATGCAGGTGTTGCGCTGACACAGCGCTGCGACATATTGTTCCTATATGACGTTTGACCGGCACATAACCGGGATCGATGATCAAGGAACAATCACATGAAGAAATCTTACATATTCGGCGGCGTATCGGCGATGCTTTTGGCATCTGCTGCACTTTACGCCGCGCCTGGTGCAGGCAAAATGAAAGTCGATGCAGATGGTAACGGCGCGGTCAGCAAGACCGAAGCTGTCGCTCGTACCGAGACCATGTTCGCCAAGATGGACGTAAACAACGATGGCGCACTCAACCAGGCAGACAAAACGGCTAAAATGAAGGCGCGTTTTGTCGAAATGGATACCGACAAAAACGGCTCGATCAACGAAGCCGAGTTTGTCGCAGGGCACGAAGCGCGTATGGCCAAACGCGAAGATCGCCGTGAAATGCGCGGTGAACGCATGGGTCATGGTGGCCACGGTGGTCAAATGCACATGGGCGGTCGCGGCAAAGGCGGCGGCATGCATATGATGAAAGCAGCTGACACAAACAACGACCAAACCGTGACCAAAGCAGAATTTCGCGCCGCTGCCGATGCCCGCTTTACAAAGTCCGACACCAATAACGACGGTTCGATTTCTGCAGACGAACGTAAAGCAGAACACAAGGGCATGCGCGGCGGTCGCGCGCCCATGCCCGGTGCACCTGATGCAGGCTAAGTAGCTTTGCTGGCGCGGTCATTTCCCCTCCCTTTTTTGACCGTGTCTATACTGGGCCGGAGCGCAGCTTCACCGCTGCCTCCGGCCTTTTTTTGTTTGCCAATAGCGGCATAATCGCCAGATAGTGACCGTCACATGACCAAGTCCCGCCCGCATTTGCTGCTCGTCGACGATGAAGCGTCAATCCGCGATCCGCTCGGCAAATATCTGGAGCGTCAGGGCTTCCGCGTCACCGATGCTACCGATGCCTCGATCGCGCGATCGTCGCTGCTGGCCTATGACATCGACCTTGTTCTGCTCGATGTTATGATGCCGGGCGAAGACGGCCTTAGCCTGTGCCGTCACATCGCCGCCAATGACGGTCCACCGGTCATCCTGTTAACCGCGAAATCGGAAGAAACCGACCGGATCATAGGGCTGGAAATCGGGGCAGACGATTATGTCGTCAAGCCATTCTCGCCCCGCGAACTGGTCGCGCGGATAAAGGTCGTGTTACGGCGGATTTCATCAGGACTGCCCAAAATCGGCGGCACTGGTGACAGCTATAACTTTGCCGGATGGACGCTGAACACCGCCAAACAGACGCTGCACGATCCCGAAAGCGTGCTGGTGCCAGTGTCGTCGGGCGAATACCGGATGCTGGAGGCTTTGGTCGAGCGTGCAGGCCAGGTGTTGACCCGCGACCAGTTGCTCGATCTGACACGTGGCCGCGAGGGCGGGCCGTTCGACCGCGCAATCGACAATCAGATCAGCCGCCTGCGCCGCAAGATCGAAGCCGACGCCAAAGACCCGCAGCATATTAAGACAATTTGGGGCGGTGGCTATCGGTTCTCGACCGAAGTCAAACGGTTGTGAACAAGATCGGCAACGTCAGAATTTGGCCGCAAAGCCTTTACGGCCAGATTTTGCTGGTGACGGCGGCTGCGTTGCTTGTCGCACAAGGTATCAATGCGGCCATGTTGCTTGCGGGAGCGCGTGGGCGGGCGGTTGTCGAAACATCGACGATGGTGGTAACCCGCGTTGCCAATCAGGTGGAGCGGATGGAGGCGACCGGAACACCCCTTGGCAGCGTGGATGAGTTACGCAAACGGCCCGGTCACAAAGGACATCGCCGATCGCCTCCGGTAACAATAAGCATCGATGCTGCGCCGCTTGCCTTCGACCGCTTCGACCAATATCCCGACATTGCGCAGCGGGCGCAGGAATTTTTGATGCAAGGCGAGATACCGCTGCGCGATGTGCGGATATCGGTCGGATCGGTGAAATTGCTACCGGCAGAACTCCGCGATCCGCAACTGCGCAGGTGGCACGCCGCCCGTTTTCGCCGCCCTGGTCAGCCGATGCCCAGCCAGGCGGTATTGTTCTCGGCGCGAATGGCCGACGGCAAGTGGGTAAATGCCACCGGTCTCATCCGCCCAAATGAGCCTGCATCGATTTTCGCGCTGCTGCTCCAGACGCTGACGCTTTATATTGCCGTGATGGTGCCACTGGCGTTGGTGGCGCGGCGGATAGCAAAGCCCTTGAACCGGTTGACTGAGCGTGTGCAGCGGGTTGGCCTGGCTTACGAAATCGAGCCGATGCCACAAGCCGGCCCCGGCGATGTCCGTCAGCTGATCGATGCTTTCAACGCCATGCAGTCCCGCGTATCGACTTTGCTAGGTGAAAAGGACGTTATGCTCGGCGCAATCGGCCACGACCTGAAGACCCCGCTTGCTGCGCTGCGGGTGCGGGTCGAATCGGTTGAAGACGATGCCGAGCGTGACAAGATGGCGGCGACCATCGACGAAATGGTGACGATACTCGACGACATATTGACGCTCGCCCGGCTCGGAAAATCCGGCGAAGTCAGTCAACGCACCGATATCGGCGCACTCGTCGGCTCGATCACCGAAGAGTTTCCAAAGGCAAAGCTCGTTGAACCCGACCACCGGGTCATTGCCAATATCCGGCCGGTGCTGTTGCGTCGCGCGCTGCGCAACCTGATCGGCAATGCAATCATCTACGGCAAGAGCGCGTCCATCTCGCTGCGGTCGGAGCCGAACCGGCTATCGATCATCATCGACGACAACGGTCCCGGCGTATCGCCAGATCTGGTGAATGCCATGTTCGAACCATTTGCGCGGGCGGAAACTTCCAGAAGCCGCTTGACCGGTGGTTCTGGCCTGGGGCTGACGATCGCCCGCGCCATTGCGCGTAGCCACAATGGTGACATACGGCTGGAGAATCGCGATAGCGGCGGCCTTCGCGTGACGCT
>JANONL010000188.1:0-2403 GCA_031420815.1 Sphingomonadales bacterium
AAACCGTAAGTGACACGGTAATTGTCTTCAAATCTGTCATAGCCGGGGAAGCGGTTGAGCGCGAAAAGATTGCTGTCCTCCAACTCCACCGCGCGAGAATCTTCATTCGGCACTCGCAAATTGGAAGTGGTGGGGGCCGCTACCAGTTGCACACGCGGGGTGAATATCTGTGTCCCGCCGAACGCTTTGCCGACGAATGGCCATTTGACGTCAGCGGCGGCAGCGAAGATGCCGCGGCCCTGAAAACCGCTATTGCCGCGATAGATCGCGGTAACCGTGCTGGCGTTTTCATCGCTGTGATAAATGTCACCGCGACCCAGCAGCGTAAAGTTCACCTCTTGGCCAAGCCCCGTCAGCGTCCGCAAGTCCCACCGTGCCGATGCAAACGCGCGCTGCGTATCTTGCCCCGCCGTCCGCCCGATCAGCAAACTGTTGGCTTGCAACTGGATTTTGCCACCCAGGATCGGGTCTGCCAATCGCAGGCGGTAGTCGATTTCAGGCAGGGCAATCGGGGTCAATCCTTGCCGGTCACCGACGCGCAGCGTTTGCACCGCCCAACCGGCAAGCGAGAAATAGCTGTCTATACCGATCCGTTCTGCAGCGAAGGTTGAACGCAAACGGTCGTCCCGGCTGATGTCATAACGCCGCAGGAATGTCCGGTCGGACGCCCAGCGGCCCGAAGCGGATAGCGACCAATACGGGTCGAGTTGGAACCGGCCCGCGCCCTCCAGATAACCGCGAAATACATTGTTGGCGTTGCCACCGCCGATGCCGGTCTTGATCCGGTTACTGAAGGTGCCATAGCCTGTGACCTGGAACGCTCCTTTGCTTTCAAGCGAACGGAACTTTACCTGACCGAGCGGAGCAGCCCCTGAAAAAGCGGTCACCGACGCGGTCAGGTCGCGGTTTTGCGCCATCCGCCAATAATAGGATTGCTGGATTTCGACGCCGTTGTTGCGCGATAGGCCGACGCTCGGCACCAGAAAGCCACTGCTCGCCGTTGCTTTGATCGGATGCGACAAAAACGGCAGGGGGATAACCGGCAGGCCGAACAACTCGATCCGTGCACCTTTATACTTCACCCGCTTCGTGGCCGGATCGTAAACGACCTTGACCGCCTTTACTTCCCAGCTTGGGCTTTTCGGGCAACCGTCGGGGTCTTCAACCTTGCAAGCAGTATAGGCGGCATAATCGAGCGTATAAACGCCGTCTTTGCGCGTGCCGCGCTTTGCCGCCAACCGGCTCTCGTCGGCCAGTACGACCAACAAATTTTCAATCACGCCGTCCCTCAACGTATCGGTAAGCATAACCTTGTCGCCATAAGCAACATCGCCTTCCGGACTGGTCGAACGGATATTCCCCTCTGCGGTGACCTCGCCAGAATTGCGGTTCCAGACGATAGTGTCGGCGCGCAGACTGTATCCGTCGCGGTTGACGACGACATCGCCCTGGGCGGTAACCACCTCGGTGTTGGAATCATATTCGACCACCGCAGCGGCAAAGTCGATTTGGTCGCTTTGCCCGGCTGCCGCAGGCTTGGGCGCTTCTTCTTGCGCCACCGCTATCTGCGGCACAAAGGCGCAGCCGAGCAGCAGCGCAGCGACCAGCAACCGGGTTGTCGGAGATTGGGGGGCGGGGATATTCATAAAAAACCGACCCATCCTTTATCGACCGTTGCACCAGCGGTCCACCCCCGATGCCCGCACATTTTGGGCGGACCACCTGTATATGTCGTTAACGGTCGTTATTTCGCACAGTTTTGCTTTATCGCCTCAACAAAATCGGCTTATAGAGCCACGCAACAAGACATCGACAGCGGAAAGGCTGACCCCACATGAAAATCGAATTTGCGAGCGACCGTCCGGCGGGCGCTGACGTACTGGCCTTCATCGTTACCAAGAACAGCTTTGCCGACTTCGCTTTCCCGCTCGAAAAAGTCGACATGGTCCGTGAAACCGCAAAACTCGCGCGTTTTGACGGTAGCGCTGGACAGAGCTTCCTGCTGATCAACGAAGAAGGCGGCAGACTATTGCGGATCGTCTTGCTCGGCGTCGCCGAAGGCGATGCGGGCGATTATCAGAAGGCAGGCGGCGAAATTGTTGCCAAGGTCCAGACTTCTGGCGCTAAACATATCGCGATCCACGGCGGCAACCTGTCCGGAGTGGCGGCTGCCGAGGCAGCTTATGGTGCGCTGCTACGTAACTGGCGGATCGACAAATACCGCACGAAGCTGGCCGAAACATCGAAGCCCACCGTGACGGGAATTACTGTCGTCGGCGCAAATGACGAAGCAGTCGCCGTTTGGCCGCGCTATGCCGCGGTGGCCGACGGCGTCGCGCTCACCCGTGAACTGGTCTCCGAACCGGCCAACATCATTTACCCCGAAAGCTTTGTCGAACGCTG
>JANONL010000189.1:0-5765 GCA_031420815.1 Sphingomonadales bacterium
CCGCCCATTTTGACCTTCACCTTGAACGGTGCGAGGTCGAGTTCGTCGTAGAAGACGGTGACCGCTTCGGGTTCGAGCTTGTAGAAATCCATCGCTGCGCGCACGCTGCGGCCGCTTTCGTTCATGAAGGTCGCGGGTTTGAGCAGGATGATTTTTTCGCTGCCGAGCCGCAGTTCCTGTACCCAGCCAAGAAATTTCTTGGCGGGCGCGGGCAAGTCATTGATTTCACCCAGCGCATCGACCGCCATGAAGCCGATATTGTGGCGGTGCATGGCATAGGTCGGCCCGGGGTTACCAAGTCCTACCCATAATTGCATCGCGCATGCCCCTTATGCGGGAATGTCCGGGGCGGGCCGAACCCGGCCCCGGAGATATTGTTACGCCTCGGCTTCGCCTTCGGCCTCGGTCGTTGCGGTATCGCCATCGCTCGACTTGAGCGCTGACGGGGCAACGATGGTGGCGATGGTGAAATCGCGGTCGGTGATCTTGCTTTCCGAACCGGCGGGCAGCTTTACGTTGCTGATGTGGATCGAATCGCCAACGTCAAAACCGGAAACATCGATCTGGATGTCGTCGGGTAGCTTGTCGTTGTCGCAGATAAGTTCGAGTTCGTGGCGAACCACGTTGAGCACTCCGCCGCGCTTCAGGCCGGGTGATGCGTCTTCGTTGATAAAGACGACGGGCACGTTCACTTCTACCTTCGCGCCCTTGACGATGCGCAGGAAGTCGACGTGTGTTGGGCGATCACTCACCGGATGGAAAGCGACGTCTTTCGGCAAGGCAATCTGTTTTTTGCCGCCAAGGTCGAGTTCGATCACGCTGTTCATGAAGTGGCCGGTCATCAACAATTTGACGAGCGCCTTTTCTTCGACGTGGATCATCTCGGGGTCTTTTTTGTTGCCATAAATCACGGCGGGTATCCGGTTTTGACGACGCAATTCGCGGGAGGCTCCCTTGCCAGCCCGATCGCGCGTCTCGGCCGACAAAGTCAGCTGATCGCTCATATTAAATCTCCAATAAAGTTCATCTTGCCGTCACGCCTCCAGGGATGACCATGACCGCAAGCGCGCGCCTATATGCGGGCGCGCCCGATAAAGCAAGCTTTGCAGGCGCGTTATTGCAGGATGTAGCTGATCTCGCCGCGATACCAACCGGCGGGGTTATCGCCATTTGGTTTGATCTGGCCTGCTTGCGCCGCATGGAGCGCGGTGCTGGCGGCGATCGATTCGACCTCGGGACAACCGATACGCTTTACCATGATGCTAACCACCGTATTATCGGGAGTGAATTCCACCAGAAACGGCAAGGCGAGATTGACCCGGTCCTTGCTGCCGACCGATTTGCATTTGCCTTGGGCAACAAGCTTCTCGACCATGTTTTGCGCACCCGAACTCAATTGAATGATCCGGTTTTTACGGAGTTCGGGAATGCCGCTCCAGTCGCCTTCACCCGACGTGACATTCTGGGCGACAATCGGCGTTGCTACCAAGCAAAGGGCAAGGACGGGTATCAGGTTGCGCATGTCGTTCTCCTTGTGCCCTTATACCGGTTTGCCAGCTTTCAGGCCAGCGCCTTGTACAAGCTGAACAGACTGGTCGCGGTCAGCACCGTGCCGACCATCAGCAACAGCGATTTGAGCTGCACGCGTTTGGCGATGACTGCGCCCAGTGGTGCCGCAATCAGCCCGCCGACAAGCAAGCCGCCGGTAACCAGCGTAAACGCCTCCAGCCCGATAGTCGCGATGAAAGTAATCGAAATGACAGCGGTCAGGAAAAACTCTGCGGTGTTGACGGTTCCCACCGTCTTGCGCGGGTCTGTGCCCTGAATCAAAAGGTTGGATGTCACTACCGGTCCCCACCCACCGCCGCCCGACGCATCGAGAAATCCACCGAGCAGGCCAAGTGGCACCACCACCTTCGCGTCCTTGATTATTGGTTCTCTTGGGTAGGTCAGTGCCTTGTAAAGCAGATAGAAACCGATGCAGGTGAGATACAGCATAACCACCGGTCTGGCGATTGATGCATCCACATTGGACAAGACGTAAGCGCCCAACGCGCCACCTATCATGCCGGGGACGGCGATCCGCGAAAACAGTTTCCAATCGACATTCTTGTGCAACACGTGGCTGATGCCTGACGCGCCGGTGGTAAACAGTTCGACCAGATGGACCCCCGCCGATGCACGCGCCGGTGCAATACCCATCACGCTGACCAGCAGCGTGCTGGAAATGACGCCGAACGCCATGCCAAGCGCGCCGTCGATGATTTGGGCCGCAAAGCCGATCAGAATATAGGGGGCGACGGTTGCCCAGTCGAGATTGGCAATAAAATCAATCATCCCGGCACCTCCGATGTCAAAGCAGCATTTATTCAACTAATTTGGTTGAGAATAAGAGTCGATGGTTGATTTTATACTAGCGCCCAAAGGATGGCTTTGCACGTCGATCCGAGAGACCTGTTATTCGGCCGCTTCTACAAGGCTCTGCGGGTCGACGCTGTCGGACAAGGTAATGCCGTCAAGCAAGTCCGCCGTTTTGTCGCGAACTTGCAACATCAACGCGCGCGTGCGGCAGTTTTCTTCCTCGACGCAATTTTTGCAGCGCTCATGCGCATAACGGCTGGCACACGGAACCAGCGCCAGCGACCCCCGCATGATACGGATGAGGTCGCCGTAGCTGATGTCGATCGGCGGCACCCCCAGCCAATAGCCCCCGTCCTTGCCACGCTGCGACGCGACAAGCCCAGAACGCGTCAGTTCTGACAGTATGACCGTCAAAAACTTGGGCGGAATTTTTTGCCGGGCGGCGATATCGGCAAGCTGCACGGGCCCTCGGCCATGATGGTCGGCCAGATGCTGCATGGCGCGGATGGCATAGCGGGTCTTTTGCGAAAGCATGTCAGCAGTTTGGCCTGCCGCGCTGGTTATTTCAACCCCCGCAGTAGACAAAAGATCACGAAGATTGCATTTCACCTGTCAAGAAACTAGCCTCGACAAAACTCGGGAAAAGAATTGCGCATGCTTACACGGCGACACACAATGGCAGGTTTAGCCGCATTAATGGCTGCGCCCTCGATACAGTCTGCCCCTTCTGTCTGGGCAGCTCCTGCAGCGCAAGGCGGCGTGCGTAAACCGCCGCGTTTACGCGTTGGCGACACCGTCGGCCTGATCGAACCGGCGTCGGCCAGCGACGAACCTTTTCAGATCCAGCTGGTCGAAGAAGCCATCGTCGCGATGGGTCTTGTTCCAAAACGTGCGCCGCATATTCTTAATCGGTACGGCTATCTGGCGGGGGCCGACAAGGACCGGGCGGCTGATATCAACGCAATGTTTGCCGACAAAGACGTACGAGCGATTTTTGCGGTGCGTGGCGGCTGGGGTAGTGCACGGCTGTTGCCCTATCTCGATTGGGACGTCATCCGCACCAATCCGAAACTGCTCACCGGGTTCAGCGACATCACCGCGCTCCATATGGCAATCGCCGCCAAGGCTGGTTTTGTCAGCCTGCACGGCCCCAACGCGGGCAGCGCATGGGGTAAATCGTCATGGGATAGTTTCCGTTCGATTGCCTTTGACGGGGCGACGC
The DNA here is from genome assembly GCA_031420815.1 of Sphingomonadales bacterium. Lineage (GTDB taxonomy): Bacteria > Pseudomonadota > Alphaproteobacteria > Sphingomonadales > Sphingomonadaceae > Sphingorhabdus_B. The sequence goes on from JANONL010000189.1 coordinate 3,584, forward strand.
CGCTGTTTAAAAATCCCGATGAAGAGGAGGACCGGCTGGTCCAGCGCCGCTGGCGCACCCGCGTGTTGGGCGGTGGCAACGGCAAGGCGCAAGGCCGGTTGCTTGGTGGTAATTTGACGGTGCTGACAGCACTTGTCGGGACGCAATATCTGCCCAGCTTTGACGGCGCCATCCTGTTCCTCGAAGATGTCGGTGAGGCCGAGTACCGGATCGACCGGATGCTGACCCAGTTGGGGCAGGCGGGCGTGTTGAAGAAGCTGAAGGGCGTGGTCTTTGGCCAGTGCACCGACTGCACGGCCAAGGATAGCAGCTATGGCGGTTTTACGCTCAACGATGTGCTGACCCAGCATCTGGGGTCGCTTGGGATACCGGCTTATCAAGGCGCCTGGTTCGGCCACATCACCGATCAGTTCACGCTTCCGGTTGGCGGGCGTGTGGAGATCGACGCCGATGCGGGGACGTTGCGCCTGCTCGAGCCTGCGGTCACCTAGTCCTACTGCACGCGTTTGATGACATAGCCTTTGGCCCCGAGCAATTCGGGCACGCCGCCTTTGCCTGCAAGATGCCCCGCGCCAACGGCGATAAATGGCTTCTTGCCGCCATCGACCATCGTTCCGATTGAATCAGCCCAACGCCGGTTGCGCGCATCGAGCAATGTTTCGCGGATCAGCGGCGATGCCAGCAACCCCTCGTCAGCGTTGGCCAGCAGCGCATCGACATTGCCGACCATCCACGCATCGAGCATTTCTTGGAACCGCGTCCTGCTTTCGCCAAAGCTACCAACCACCACCGACAGCAATATGCGCTGTTCCTTTTCCGGCAGTGCGTCAAAAAATCCGAACTGTTGCTGGACGGTTTCCAAACCCTGCACCGGCTTCTCATCTGCGGCGTAGCGCAATTGCAGCACGCGTTCGACCCCCGCGTCGCTGTTAAGGCCCAACCCGTTGCTGATCGACGACGACAGGGTCAGCGCTGCGGCCCATGTTTCCATCTTGTCAAGCACGCGTGGGTGCATCGACGCCGCGTCCAGCGCCTTGTCGAGTTCTGTGCGTTGTCGGACACCGATCCGGTCGGCCAATCGCGGCATATCATGGTCGATACCCATCGCCGCGAACAGCGCACCCACCGCCTGTTTGTCATCGAGCCCGGTAACCTCGATCACCAGTCCGTCCGACACACGGATTGCTTCGTCAATCGCCGGGCCTTGCCAGTCAGTGCCTTGAGGCAACAGATGGACTGATCCGAACAGCCACGCCCTCCCGCCGTTGCCGTCCGCCGTGGTCACCTGCCACAGCGCGGGCTTGCCCTTGCTTGCGACGACAATCGGCGGCTGTTCGGGCTGCACAGAACAAGCCGCCAGCAGCAACAATCCCAGTAATAAAAACGAGCGGATCACAGCCATGAACCGCTCCTAAACCAGACACCTGTGAAAATCTTGCGGTTAATACGCAACCCGTTGCGCGGTCAGGCCGTACGCCGACAGCAACACCGGCAGGCTGGTCGGGCCGGACAGATGCCCAGCGCCCACCGCCATAAACGTGGTGCCGGGCTTTTCCATCTGCGCGTTGATCCATTTCGCCCAGTTGGCGTTGCGGTTGGTCAGTAGCGCCGAATATAGCGCCGGGCTGGTCAGTCCCTCGTTCATCAACGACGCCAATCCTTCGGGGTCGGGGGTGGCCCATAGTTCGACGAGCTGGTCCATGCTTTTTTCCACGTCGTCAATCGACCGCGCGGTTTCAGCCAGGAATTTGATTTGATCCGCCTCTGACAATGTATCGAACACACCCAACTGAAACGCCATCGTCTCGATGCCCTCTATCGGTTTACCCGACGCTTTGGCCGCCGCCGTCAGCTGCTTTTCGGCCCCGCTGTTTACGTCGAAGCCCTTTTTAGTGAGCGCAACGACTTGCAAGGTCACAGCCGCCGCCCACGGATCGAACGGGTCGAGGCCGTTTGCCGGCATCCCGATCTTGCCCATCGCGGCGTCGTAGGCCGCCCGGTCGGTCTCGCTCATTTTCGACCGCAAGGGTTTGCCGGTCTGATCCATCGCCAGCTTCATGAACAATGCCTGGCTTTCGGCAACGGACGGCTCGACCATTTCGAGCACCAGCCGGTCGGAGGCATCGAACGCGGTTTTTACCCCGTCATCGAACCAGCCCATTCCGGGCTTCAATATGTGGAC
>JANONL010000190.1:0-9155 GCA_031420815.1 Sphingomonadales bacterium
GTGTCGGGGCGTGTGGTGAATACGTCAATACCGTCACCGCCACTGCCCGGAAACGCAAAACGGCATTTCAGGCCTTGGCTCTTGCCGATCCAGTTTTCCTGCATCAGCCGCACTTTGTCCGGCCAACTCTCAAGCGCACCCAAGCCTTCGAGCAACTCTTCGGCAAAGTCGGTGATTTTCAGAAACCACTGGCTGAGTTTGCGCCGTTCCACCTGTGCGCCAGAACGCCACCCTTTGCCTTCAATCACCTGCTCGTTGGCAAGCACAGTCATATCGACCGGGTCCCAATTGACCGCCGATTCCTTGCGGTAGACAAGACCAGCCTTCAACAGCTTTAGGAACAATGCCTGCTCGTGCCCGTAATAATCGGGTTCGCAGGTCGCGAGTTCGCGGGTCCAGTCGATGGCGAGACCGATGCGCTTTAGCTGCGTGCGCATATTGGCGATATTCTGCCGGGTCCAGCCGCCGGGGTGCACGCCTTTTTCCATCGCGGCATTTTCGGCCGGCATCCCGAACGCGTCCCAGCCCATCGGATGGAGCACTTCATGGCCCGTCATCCGCTTATAGCGGGCGATCACGTCGCCCATAGTATAATTGCGGACATGACCGATATGGATGCGGCCAGACGGATAGGGAAACATTTCCAGCACATAGGCGCGGGGTTTGGGCGACATGTCGTCGGCGACAAAGGTCGCCTGTTCATCCCAAATTTTTTGCCACCGCGCGTCGGCGACGTGCGGGTTAAAGCGCTCGGTATCGCTCATAAAGGGTTATCCGGTGATCGCCGACCGGCGTAGATCGCGCGCCTTGGTAAGGATGATCGATTCCATCTTCTGCACCGTTGCTGCGCGGACCGGGGCGGATACCCACTGCCCATTCTGCGCAACTTCGCGGCTGGCGGCAACGCGAAGCGCATCGGCGCGCAAGTCCTGATCGAGGATCGACACGGTCAGCTTCATCCGCTCGTTCGGACTTTGCGGGTTCACGTACCAGTCGGTGACGATAACGCCACCAGCGGAATCGGTCTGGACCAGCGGCATGAACGACAAGGCATCGAGCGAAGCGCGCCACAAATAGCTGTTGACGCCGATAGTGGTCACCTGGCTGGCGGCAATGTCTGCCTGTGGCCGTTCGTTTTTGGCACAGGCAGAAAGAAACATGGTGCCGGAAGCGAGAATGAGGGCCAAGCGAGTGAGACGCATAAGAAGTCCTTGATGGTAAAGAATGACGTGGGGTCTCTATATCGGCTTTGCTGGCTTGGGCAAGCTTTCTGGCTGCTGAACCGGTGCGATATTCTGGTTGTTTACACCGGCAGGTTGCAACGGATTGTGGACCTTATGCAACAGATTGCAAAAAAAGCAGTTTATTTGCCGACAGCTCTTTTGCGACTCGACAATAGCGCGTATGTGAAATCTGAACAGGGAGTCGAATTGACCGACATTATGTCGACCAAAGTGCCTTATCGGCGGAAATACGCCATATTTGCAGCCGCGTTGCTCGCAACGGGGTCGCTTGCGCTTTCGCCGATTGTCGTCCCTGCTTTTGCTGCAAAATCGCTCATCGGAGCGCGTTCTGGATCGTCAAACTGGCTTGGCACATTCACGCCATCGGGAATTGACAGTCGGCTCGCCGCAAAATTTGCCTCGAATGCCCGTAGCATCAATGGCCGCTTCCCCTTCACACCCGCTGGCGTCGATGCCGCGCGCAGCCGGACGATGACGGTCGCCGCGCGCACCGATTCGCCGCTTACCGCAGGGGCTGTCTCGATTCGCAACGCCATTGGTTCGGTTGAACCAGGTGCGAACAACGCCGTCAGGCTGACCGCGACCGATTACCGTTTGACCGCTTCGCGCGGTTGGCAGGGTTTTGCGTTGCCATCCGCAGTCAAGGTTGCGGCGCCTTCGCCGTTGAGCGAATTGGGCAAGGGTAGCTTCCGGCTCGATGAAACGGGCAAGCGCCCGGGCCGGTTCAGCACCGACATCAAACTCGACCAGAACAAGGGCGTCGCACAAACCACACGCGGCACCTCGGCGGCGGGCGACTACAGCCTGAATGTCGGCGGCAGCTTCTCGATCAGTCGCAAGATAGATGTGACCGCAGGCGTGCGGTATGCCAGCGAGCGGGATCGTGTAATTCCGGCGGCCGATGACCGCAAGGACAGCGAAGCCGTGTATGTGGGCACCAAAATCCGCTTCTAAATTTGCTTAAAGTCTGAGTGCATCTATCGCGGCCCAGCCGTGAACGACGCGTTTGTCGAGCGTTGCCGCTTTGCGCGCTGTCATTCCGCCCAAAGCGACCACCTTCATGTCTCCGCACTGCGACGCCAGCGCCATGAACGCTGTCCGTCCCAAACCGATCGTATCGGGATGAGAAGCCGTGGAGAAAATAGGCGACAGCAAGATGATATCCGCACCGGCCCGCAGCGCTTCGGACAGTTCGCGCCGATTGTGCACCGGCGCGCTGCGTAATATCATTCTGGATTGCCGTCCGCCGTTCCGCGAATGAAAGCCATCGGCATGCCAGGACCGCGCGGTCCGTTCATCCCCGGCGAGCAATAACAAGTGCCCGCGCTGCCTGCATATGTGCCGGACTCGCGCAAATAACGCACGGCGTTCCGACGGTTCCAGCTCATAATGCCGGAAGATTACCGCCGACCCCACCGGCAGCCGCTTGACCGCCGGCAGCAGGTCAGCGCCGAAGCGCGGGTCGGTCATCAGCCAGATGCGCGGGCATTGCGTTTCTGTGTGTCGCGGGGTCTGGCGGCGGCTCATCGCCTCGCCTATAGCCTGCGCGCATGGAAGAAGCGACTACAGACAATCCGGCTGCACGGCTGGCACAGATCAACGCCGAGATTGCCGCCGCCGCCAAGCTGGCGCGACGCGCGGCTGACCACGTGACGCTGATCGCCGTTTCCAAAACCCGCCCCATGGAACAGATTTTGCCGCTGATCGAGGCAGGCCACCGCATATTCGGCGAAAACCGGGTGCAAGAGGCGGCGGAAAAATGGCCCGCACTAAAGGCGGTCCACCCCGACATTCAGTTGCACCTTATCGGCCAGTTGCAATCAAACAAAGCCGGTGAAGCCATAGCGCTGTTCGACGCCATCCATTCGCTCGACCGGCTGTCCCTGGTAACTGCGCTCGGCAGGGCGATGCGCGATCAAGGTAGAAAGATACCGTGCTTCATACAGGTGAACATCGGTGCTGAAGGGCAAAAGGGTGGTTGTGCGGTCGAAGCGTTACCCGCGCTGATCGATGCCGCGAAAGCGGCAGATATTCCGGTTGCCGGGCTAATGTGTCTGCCCCCGGCCGATATCGAGCCTGCACCTTTTTTTGCACTGCTCGCAGAACTTGCGGCGCGGCATCGGTTGAAAGATTTAAGCATGGGGATGTCCGACGACTTTTCGACGGCCATAATGTTGGGCGCAACGCATGTTCGTGTCGGCACAGCTTTGTTCGGGCAGCGCGGTTAGGCCGCCAAGGCAAATCTCGCAAGCCCGCCGTTGACCGGCACCAATGCCGCCATATCGTCCTGCGCGGACAGGCCACAGGCCGCGCGAATGGCCTGATCGCCCGCATCCATTCCGCCGGTCAGCGCGCCAAAAGCGGGCATGATGATCTTGCTCGCGGTTTGCACGAAGCAGCGGCGCGACAGCATCCGTTTACGGATCTGCGCGCGATATTTTGGATGGAAATGTCCCGATATCTCGGGCGTCAAGTCGACGGGTTCCGCCTCGTGCCGCAACACCAAGCCAGCCGCTGCAAACTCCGGAACGGCCTCGCCGCCCCAGCGCGCAGCGAGCCGCGGGTCATGATTGCCGGTGATCCATGTCCAGTCGTAACGCCCCGTCAAATGCCGCAGTAATTCCGCAGCGCCAGCTTCCAGACGGGCTTCTCCGCCCTTATCGTGAAAATTGTCGCCAAGACAGATGATCGCTTGCACGTCATAAGTGACAGCAAGCGCTTTCACGTCTTCCAGCGTCGACAGGCTGTCATAGGGCGGCAGCATTTGGCCGCCCATTGCATAGCTGCTCGCCTTTTCCAGATGAAGGTCGGCTACCAGCAATGCGTTTTGTTCGCCCCAGTACAGACCGGCATCGCCGGCAACTTCCAAAATCTGCTGTCCAAAGAGAAAGCTGCGCGTCATTGCTCGCGCCTATGACGACGCGCGGCGTAGGTGGCAAGCGTACTTACTGTGCCGAGGCGAACCTTGTGAACGATTTGCGCTCGACACCGCTCGGCAAATCGAAACCGACGCGCCGGTTGCCAAAGTCGATCATCACCCGATCGAATAGCTGTAGCGCATCCATGCCGAGCAAGATTGCAGGACGGTCCTGTAGGTTGAGCGCGGTGAACGCATAATTGTTGGCAAAGGTAATCGGCAGGTCGTTAATCGTCAGTCCGCCGACTTCGATTTCCTGAATTTGGGTAAATTCACCCAGCAATACCGCACCGGTAACGCTGCGCATCTTCACCGGAACATAGTCGATTGTCCGGTGGCGTCGGCGCAGCTTATCGCGGAGCGCACCATTGCCCATGCTCGATTGCGCGCCGGTATCCAATATGATGTCGACCCGCATCCCGTCGATCTTGGCACTGGAAATGATCATCCGGCCTGCGCGGCGTTTTGCGGTTACCACGATCATGCCGTTTTCCAGCTTGCTCCTGCCGCTGCCTTTGGGAGAAGGCAGCACATCCATCGTTTGTTTTGCGAAATCGAGCAGCACGCGGTTGTCTTCAAGGCTGTCGATACCAAGCAGGCCGTAAGCACCGAGGTTGGACCGTTCGAGTCCTGGTGCCTCCAAGCCCTCCAGATGGACTGTTGTGGTTGTTAACTTGTCGATGAAGAATGAATTGACCTCCGATCTTCCGGATATCGTTGCCAGCGTCAGCCTCGGGCCCGCCTCCAACAACAATCTTTTGGCGAGATCGTTGGCGATTACCGTCCGTTCAGCTCCGGTATCGACGATAAACGGAACCGCCTCGCTGTCATTCACTTGCACTTGCACAGTCATCCGGTCGCTGCGGTCGATAGCAAAGTTCTGAATGATGCTCGATACAGGCTGTACCGCTGCTTCTGCGACATCCTGCGCAGCGGACGGATTTATCGATATGACGCTGGCCAGCAACGCCGCGCAAATCTGTATGGACCTTTTGATCATCTCGTGGTCTCCCGCAACGATGATATGCCTGTTTTGACCGGGCGGCAAGCGAATGACCCGCCGGGAGTGTTTCGTTCGCAAACGCCGGTCGAAACATACCCGCACTTAATCGAACGCCGCCGTAAAGACGCATTGTTGCGTGCGCCGCCGTGCGCTAGCCTGCTACCATGATATGATAGCCCGAGGGGAACCATCAAAATGAAGAAACTTGCCTTTTTAGCAGCGTTCGCTTTGCCTTTCGCACCTGCCTTTGCCGATGCACCAAAACCCGAAGCGCTGGTGGCCGACGGTATTCCGGCTGTGCCTGATAAACTGGCTGCCGAAACCCGGCCTTATATGGAATTCCGGAGTGCAGGTTTTGTCGGCTGGCATCCGGTGGATAAATCGATGCTGATCGCGACGCGTTTCGGCAACACCGCGCAGCTGCACCGCGTTGCCGCGCCGATGATGGACCGAAAGCAGATCAGCTTTGAAGCAGAGCCGGTCGGAGGCGGCAGCTGGGCCCCAAAAAAGGGTGACATCCTGCTCGTGCAAAAAGATATTGGCGGCAATGAGTTTTACCAGATCCATGCATTGAAGAACGGTAAATTGGCGCTTTTGACCGATGGTAAGAGCCGCAATTCGCTCAACGTATGGAGCGAGGATGGTGAACTGATCGCCTACACCTCGACCCGCCGCAACGGCACCGACAACGATATTTACGTGATGGACCCCCGCGACGCCAAAAGCGACCGGATGGTGGCAGAGGTCAAAGGCGGCGGCTGGGCAGTCGCGGCCTTCTCGCCCGACAAGACCAAGGCGGTGGTTGCGCAATATATTTCGGTCACCAACACTGACTTGTCGCTGCTCGATCTGGCAACCGGCAAGATGATGCCGATTGGCGATCATGCCAGGGACATTGCCTATGGCGGCATACAGTTCGCACCCGATGGCAGCTTGTGGGTCACGTCGGATGAAGGATCGGATTTTCAGCGGCTAGGCACGATAGATATTATCACCGGCGCATTCAGCCCGCGCGGTCCAAAGGAAAAATGGGACGTCGATGAATTCGACATAGCGCCCGATGGCAGCTTCATCGCCTATGCGACCAACGAAGCGGGAATGAGCAAGGTCAAGCTGCTCAATCCGGAATCGGATGCAGTGCGGACCGTCGATGCGCTGCCAGCGGGTATTGCTGGTGGTATCGAGGTCGCCGAATGGGGTGACATCGGTATCAGCTTTACCTCGGCGCGCAGTGCGACGGATTCGTACAGCGTCAATCCGAAAACGCTGGCTGTGACGCGCTGGACCGAAAGCGAAACCGGCGGGCTGGACGTCACCAAAAATGTCGAGCCGCAACTGGTCGAGGTCAAAAGCTTCGACGGATTAAAGGTATCGGGCTTTCTGTACCGCCCCGACGCCACCAAATTCCCCGGCAAACGACCGCTGATCGTCAACGTCCACGGCGGCCCCGAAGGCCAGACCCGCCCGGGCTTTCAGGGCCGCAGCAACTATCTGCTGAACGAACTTGGCATCGCGATCTTCTACCCCAATGTGCGCGGTTCGACCGGCTACGGCAAAAAATTCGTCAGCCTCGATAATGGCCCGTTCAAGCGTGAGGATTCGGTCAAGGATATGGGCGCCTTCATCGATACGCTGGCCAAAGACAGGGGCGTCGACCCGGCGCGCATCGCGGTAACCGGCGGATCATATGGCGGCTACATGTGCTATGCCGCCGCCGTCCAATATGCCGACAAATTGCGTAGCACGAACTGTATCGTGGCAATCTCCAACTTTGTCACCTTTCTCGAAAACACGCAAAGCTACCGGCGTGATTTGCGCCGCGTCGAATACGGCGATGACCGCATCCCCGAACAGCGGGCAAAGCTGCTCGCGATATCACCGCTGACCAGCGTCGATAAAATCACCAAGCCGATGATGGTGGTTACCGGTGGCAACGACCCGCGCGTTCCAGCCTCCGAAGCCGACCAGATCGTCAAAGCCATCCGCGCCAAGGGAGGGACGGCGTGGCATTTGCTAGGGACAAACGAAGGCCATGGTTTTGCGAAGAAGGAAAATGTCGACTATAATTTCTGGACGTCTTTGATGTTCTGGCAACAGACATTGTTGAAGTAGATATCCTCTCCAGTGGGAGAGGATACGAAGCCTTAGCCGACAGGCTTAGGCGAAGTTGGTGAGGGGATGTGCGCTATCGACAGGGCACAACCCCTCACCCAGCTAACGCTAGGCAGCAAGCTGCCAAGCTGTCGCAACCCTCTCCCAATGGGAGAGGGATTCAAGGCGTCATCGCCACACTCGCCAGACTTTCGGCCTCCAGCAACAAAGCATCATCGACCGACCCCTGCGCCACGCTTTCCCTCCCGATCATTACCAGCAATGGCACGGCGAGCGGGCTGACGCGGTCGAGATCGACATGGAGCATCGTGTCGGCGGCACGGTCGAGCAGGTCGCCCAGTCGCCCGACATCGGTCAGCCGTGCGCGGGCATCGGCCCAAGCCGCCTCGAGCAATAAATGGTCGGGCTCGTACTTCCTGAGCACGTCATAAATAAGGTCGGTCGAGAATGTGACCTGCTTGCCGGTTTTGCGTTTGCCGGGATGCTGGCGCTCAACCAGCCCACTGATTACCGCAACCTCGCGGAAAGCGCGTTTGAGCAAATAGCTGCTCTCGACCCAGTCGACAAACTCGTCGGCCAGTATGTCTGCTGAAAACAGCGGCGCCGGATCGGTAATCGGTTTCAGGCTCCACACACCAAGCGCATAATCGCTCGCGACAAAGCCCATCGGCATCAGCCCGCGGCTCTCCATCCGGCGGGTGAGCAGCATGCCCAGCGACTGGTGCGCGTTCCAGCCCTCGAACGGATAGGTCACCATATAATGCCGTTTGTCGTGCGGGAATGTTTCCACCAGCAACTGTCCGGGTGCGGGCATCTGGCTTCGATATGCCTGCATCTCCAGCCACTCGCGCACTTCGTCGGGAAAGCGCGCCCAGCCGGGGCGATCGACCAGCATATGCCGCACCCGGTCGGCCAGATGCGTGGTCAGCGGCAGCCGTGCACCCATGTAACTCGGGATGTTTGCGGCCTCTTTCTTGGCGGCGCGGACGATAAGATCGAGGTCCTTGATCTGTTCGACCTCAAGCGCCATCCCAGCAAAAGTAAAAGTATTACCGGGACTTAGAGTAGCGGCAAAGCTTTCTTCGACCTTGCCCAGCTTGCGCCCGTTGCGGAAACGGACGTCGAGCATCGGGCTATCGACGATGATCCCGGCGTTGAATCGGTACTGGGCCGCAAACTTCGGATGGGCGAGCCGCCACATTCCGGAGGCGTCTTTTACGAGCTTTTGGTACTTGTCATAGGCCCTCAGCGCATAGCCGCCGGTCGCGACAAATTCGATTACGCGGGTAAAAGTCTCGGGCGTAATCGCCGAATAGGGTAGCGCCGACTGCACCTCGGCGAGCAGCTCGGCCTCGTCGAACGGACCTGCGCAGGCGATGCCCATAACATGCTGGGCAAGCACATCATAAGCCCCGCTGCGAAACTCCTCGCCGTCGCGGACGCCTTCGGTGACGGCGTCGTACGCCGCCTGTGCTTCCAGATATTCGAAGCGATTTCCGGGCACTAGTATGGCTTTCGACGGTTCGTCCATCCGGTGGTTCGACCGCCCGATGCGTTGCAACAGGCGCGAGCTGCCCTTCGGTGCCCCCATCTGCACGACGCAATCGACGTCGCCCCAATCAACCCCGAGATCGAGGCTTGAGGTGCAAACGAGCGCGCGCAGTCTGCCCTCGGCCATCGCCCCCTCGACCTTGCGCCGCGCCTCGATCGACAGCGAACCGTGGTGAATACCGATGGCAAATTTCGGCTCGTTCGCGTCCCATAATTTCTGGAAGATGAATTCAGCCAGAAACCGCGTGTTGCAGAAAATAAGCGTCGTCTTGTTTTCAGAAATAACGTTTAATATCTGTGGGATAGCATGCTGCCCGCTATGCCCCGC
>JANONL010000191.1:0-3969 GCA_031420815.1 Sphingomonadales bacterium
CGACAATCTTCACCGCGTCGTCGTCTTGCGCGACGGCAAGGACAAGGCGGACAAGGTGCTGCCGTATTCCTCGCTGGTCGGTACCACACCCGACATGTTGTGGGACTATATGGATGCTTACGAAAAGGCGACCGGCGGCAAGATGCTGGCGATCCCGCATAATTCGAACCTGTCGAACGGGATGATGTTCCAGATGACAATGCCGGGCGGTCAGCCAATGACAGCCGGTTATGCACGTCGTCGTGCGACGCGCGAGCCGATTGTCGAAGCAACGCAGATAAAGGGCGACAGCGAAGCGCATCCATTTCTATCACCCAATGACGAGTTTGCAGGCTTCGGTACAACAGCCTGGGATATCGGCAATCTCGATAACTCGACCAGAAAAACTAACGACATGCTAGCGGGCGATTATGTTCGGGAGGCGCTAAAACGCGGATTGCTGATCGAGCAACAGACCGGCGTCAATCCTTACAAGCTGGGCATAATCGGTTCTACCGACAGCCATACGGGGCTGGCAACGGGCGACGAAGATAATTTCTTCGGCAAATTTTCGGCTAACGAACCCAATGCCATCCGCGCGTCGCGCGTCCAAAGCCTGGGTAGCAATAGCCTCGATCGTTTTGGCTGGCATTATCTAGCCGGTGGTTACGCCGCAGTGTGGGCCAAAGCCAACACACGCGCCGCGATTTTCGACGCGATGGCGCGGCGTGAGGTGTATGCAACCACCGGTCCGCGCATGGTCGTGCGCTTTTTTGGCGGGTGGGATTTTTCCAGTACGGATTTCATCGGAGATTTCGTCAAGGCGGGATATGCGCGCGGCGTCCCGATGGGCGGTGACCTGAAATCCGGTTCCGGCGCGCCGCGTTTCATGGTGTCGGCGCTGAAGGACCCCGTGGGGGCCAATCTCGACCGGGTGCAGATCGTCAAGGGTTGGGTGGACAAATCCGGCAAGCTTCAGGAAAGGGTTTTCGACATAGTCTGGAGCGATGCCGCGACGCGGAAGAAGGGTCCCGACGGCAAAGTACCGGCGGTCGGTAACACCGTCAATATTGCCAAGGCGAGCTACACCAACAGCATCGGCGACCCGGCGTTGCGAACAATATGGGCCGATCCCGATTTCGATCCCGCTATCAGGGCGTTCTATTATGTCCGTGTGCTGGAAATACCGACACCGCGCTGGGTGCTATATGATGCCCTGCGCTACGGTGCAAAGCTGTTGCCGGGGACGACATTGAAAGCGCAGGAACGAGCTTATTCGTCGCCGATCTGGTATAATCCGAAATCGAGCTGATTCTATTCGGCCTCGATTTCGGCCAGTATCGGGTCGGGGTCGGCAATGCCCATCAGGCGGCGCATCGCGAGCCGCGCCAACCGCTGCGTTTCGGTCTTTCTCCGCGCCGCCGCCAGCGGCACCAATGCGGCGGGTCTGGCAATTTCCGCATCATACGCGTCGGCCATTATGAGTCCGGCACGTCCGGGCAGAAAGGCATCGCCTTCTAACGGCTTCACGTCGAAACCGGCGGGAACCGCCCAGAAAAACCGGTCGCAAAAATCCAGATATTCCGGCCATTTCTGGTCACCGAGCAGATCCGCCCGCGAACATTTTATTTCGACGATAATGATTTCACCTTTGAGGTTGATGCCCATCAAATCGGCGCGACGGAAATTGCGCAAGCCCACTTCGGGCTGAACCATGATCTGGTTGCGCAGGAACAGGCGAGATACGCCGCGGGCAACCGCAGGTGCTCCTGAAAATATGTCGTGCAAAGGATTTGTCGCCATCGGTCCCCGATAGAACATGAGGCGAACAAAATAAAGGCCCCATGTTCGGGGCCCTTATTCGTTTTTCAAATTTGCCGTTCGATCAACGATAGAACACGTGATTATCGACGGTCCCGAGCCGCGTCAGGCGCCAGCCGGGGGATACGCGGCGTGCATGGAAGAACAAGGCGCCTTCGACCGGGCTTTTCCAGCCGTCGTTCAACGCGATCTTGCTAATCGCAACCGCATTGCGCCAATGGTTGCCGCCGGTGTCGATGCGCGGCATGCTGTTGCCGCGGACGAACGAGAACTGGCTTTTCTGGTACACGACGCCGCAGAGCGTCGAGGCGAAACGGCCCGATTTGGCCCGTGCCATGACGACACGCGCAACGGCAAGCTGGCCGGGAAGCGATTCGCCCTTCGATTCGAAATAGACAGCCCCTGCCAGGCAATGCTGCTCGGCACTGAGCGTACCCTGTGCATCCTGCATGCGGACGAGTTCGGCGAGCGACGAAGCCGACATAGTGTCGGGGCTTTCGCGTTGGGCTTCGAAGGTTTCATCGGCAGGGTCCATAACCGGACCGCCGCCATTACCCGGAGTGAAGATGATGTCGCCATTATCGGCGAGTTTCGCGGTAACATTGCCTTCTTTGGCAAGCCTCACGATGTTTTGATCGGCGGAAAGCGTTGCCGGGTCGATCAATATGGTATCAGCGCCAAGCGCCGTGCTCTGGCTGCTGCCAAGAGCAAAACCTGGATCGACGGTGATGACGGCCGAACCGAGGGTAACAGAAATGGCCGCGATAGTCGCAACCTTCAAAAATTTCGACATTGAACAAGCAATTATAGCGGCGGCACCAGCAAATTGACCTTTAATGCTTTATTTTGGCCAATTATTTGTTGCATCCGACTCGCGTGTTTGCCCCGGGCACCCCTATTTGTAACCCGCGCTGCAACCTTCGCTATCCAGCTGCCGCTCATTTATTGTGCAGTGCAGCAAAGTCAAGTCCCCGAGGCCAAAAGTAGGGCCAAGCGTTCTGGTGATGCGACGTCCAGTTCGATAACCCACAGATCGGGGTCGCGTTCTGCGCGTTTTTTCCACCGCTCGGTAATTTCTGTTTCATTCTCTGAATCTTGAGAGGCAAGCTGCTGCCACGGAGAACCACCATCCAGCGACGGGAAGCGTTCAAAAAGAGATGGGTTTGCGCCGCGAATCAGCCCAATCAGCATGATGGATCCGGCGACTGCATCGCCTTTGCGGAGCACCGTTGCAAAATCTCCACCGACAGCAGCCAGACGGATGAACGCCGAAACCTGAACCGAACTGGCAAGCCTTGGTTCGGTCAAAGCCCGCAAACCCGCATGTCAGGCGGCGTCGCGCTCTTCGACATGGCTCAACAGGGCAAACATTGCGTCGGCATCGGCGGCGCCGCGCATTTGGGTCCGGAATTTTTCGTCCCTGAACAGCCGGGAAATTTCCGCCAACGCCCGCAAATGTGACGCGCCGTCCTGCGCGGGCGACACCAACGCGCATACCAGATCAACCGGTTCGTCATCGACGGCGTGATAGTCGACAGGCTTGGCCAGCCTTACAAAAACCGCCACCGGCGTATCGATGCCGGTCACCTTGCAATGCGGAATCGCAGTGCCGCCGCCAAAGCCCGTTGGTCCAAGCCGTTCGCGTTCGATCAGACCCTCGAGCACGGCACCGGCGTCCAACGCATAATTTTCTGCTGCGATCGCGGAAAGACGCGCCAGCAGCTCCGGTTTGCCCGGACAGATGATGTCCGCAGCGACGGCCCCTTCAACGAGCCTTGAAGAAATACGAATCATATCCCGTTTCATTGCGACCGGTTGGAAACCGGGAAGCAAACCCCAAATGATTGAAAAAATTTACGAAAGTTTATACATGAAGCCGAATTCTAAGGTGTCGATTTTGGTTCGACCCACCCGATCGTGCCATCTTCGCGGCGGTAAACCATATTATGCCTGCCAGTTCCAGTGTTTTTAAAGAGCAACGCTGGCGTATTTCGCAAATCCATCAGCATAACCGCATCGGAAACGTTCGATTCGGGAATATCAACGCTCATTTCAGCGACAATGACCGGCGCGTCGGGTTGCGTTACTTCGGCTTCGAAATCGCCGCCGTCAAAAACGGTATAGGCAGCTTCTTCTTCTTTGAGCGCGTGCGCCGACTGGCTGTGCCGG
>JANONL010000192.1:0-3404 GCA_031420815.1 Sphingomonadales bacterium
TGGCTTTATCGAGGCTTTATCCGAAACCGGCAATGTCAGCGCCGCCGCCGCCAAAGTCGGCATGGGCACAACCAGCGCCTATAATCTGCGCAAGGAACCCGGCGCGGCGTCGTTTGCGCAAGCCTGGGATGCGGCGCAGCGCACTGGCTTTGCCCGGCTGCAGGACATCGCGATGGACCGCGCGATCAACGGAGTGGCGGTGGCGCATTTCTACAAAGGCGAACAGGTCGGCGAGAAACGCTGGTTCGACAACCGGCTATTGATGTTCATGATGCGCCAGACAATGACCCGCCGTTACGGCCCGCGCGCCGGACAATTCGACCTGCATGAGACGGTGCTAAACCACGAAAGCGCCGAGAAGCGCGAACGGGCGCAGTTCGCCCAAAAACTGCATGATCTGGAGGCCGATTTTGAAAGCAGCTTGGCCGCTGAAGAGGAATGCAACGATGAACACTCCCCCGCGATCGTCCAAACGCTCGACAAATGTCAGGATCTGGTGAGTGAGGCGCTGGTCAAGCTTGAAAATGAAGCGTTCAGGCAGGAGGAGGAGCGGTATCGGCGGCACGGGTGAGGTTTGAATAGGGGCAGCGTTGAGAGCAAATTAGTATTGCGTCCCCAGAACTCCCAACTTCGCGCACAGAGCCGTCGGGAAGCGTGATTTTGAACATGTCAGACATGGGTTTGCCTATGGCGACTGGTGTGCTTTTGGGCAAGTGCGAAGCGGCATAGCTTTGTTTGCGCTCAACGGAAAAACGCACTTCCGGATTAGATTTGGTCCGGAAGACGGGTTTACCCCATTACAAAGCGCGTCCCGACATAGGGTCGGATGATTTTCTGCGGCATTTGGCGAAGCACCTCTTCGATAAATACTTCTCCGGTGCAGTGCATCGGTACGATATAATTGGGATCGATTTCCTTCATCGCAGCGACAGTTTGCCGCGCCTCATCGTCGGTGCGAGGCCGGACGAGATGAAAGCCGCCGATTATCATATGAACCTTTGAGATACCACTGATCGCCTGTGCGCGGCGGACGGAATTGAGGACACCGCGGTGGCTGCACGACGCGATCACAACCAATCCAAGTCCTTTGACCACATAGCACGTCGCGAGCTCATGCTCGCCATCATCTGCTACTTCCGCCAGTCCACGTTTGTCGGCCCGTAATTGTTCGCGCGCACAGCCGGTTCCAGGGCGCATCCTGGTTGGAATCGCTGTGCGTTCCGATGTTGCCAGAGGAATGATACCGGTAGTGAAGGCCTGATCCGCAACCGCCACCGGTTGCGCGGCGATGCGTACGTCAAAGCCCGCGTCAGCCAAAGCTTTGCGGGCAAGCGTTCCCATCACAGGTGGCGGGTTACCGATCATTGCGACCCGCTCACAAAAGGTCTCTTCGCCACCTACATAGAGCGGTATGGTGCCACGTTTTCCTGTGCCTGGTCCGAACACTGCCGGAAATCCACCATAATGATCCAGATGGCCATGACTGAGCACCGACGCATTGATCGTCGACGGGTCGATACCAAGCATTTTCATATTGTTGGCCAAAACTACAGCGGTGTAACCAAAGTCTACCAGCACCCGGCGCGAGGTGTCCCCAATTTGCGAATCCGCAAGCAGCGACAGGCCGAATTCGCCCATCAGCGCCTCACGGGCCATTCGTGTGTAGCCCGGGGCACTCCCATTGCCGGCGCGCAAGACCTCTAGTCCAGGCAACTCTAGGTCGGGAAGAAATGGCCCGAACGTGGCGCTATCGGTAAGGACCGTCAGGATCAGCGAGTCTACGACTGAAACCTTAAAACCACCGGTCGCTGCGCGCACCGGGAAGCCGACCATCGCTGCCGCTCCAACAGCTGCGGCCAAAACTGACCGCCGTGTGACCCCTAATTCACCGTTGATTGTCATCTGCAGCCTCGCCGTGGGTGATCATTACAGCATTTGTCTGCTAATTGAAATCGGTGAACGGCACTTCGCCCATCAACCAACATCGATAAAGTCAATGTCCCTTGACATCGTCATGAATCAATAGTAAAGCAACCTTGTCTAAGCAACAAGGAAGCTTGTCATGGCCAAATATAAAAGCCCCGCGATCCGGAGTTATCTTATCCGCCTGTTTGTGTTGATGTCGCTCTATATCGTCACGCTGCTCGTCGCGGTCACTGTGTTCAAATCGCACAACCTCTCGGGCATCCCCGCTTACGCGCTCGCGGTTACTCCGGCGCTGCCAATCATCGGCGTATTCTGGGCGGTGATGCGGTTTTTGGTGGAGGAGCCCGACGAGTTCATTCGCATGCTCGTTGTCCGGCAGAGCCTGGTCGCCACCGGATTTTGCTTGACCGTTATGACGGTTTGGGAATTCTTGCAGAATTTCGAGCTGGTGCCGCCGGGCAATGGCGGGTTTGGCGCAGCGTTTTTCTGGTTCATGGGGCTGTTTGTCGGCGCGATCTATAACAAGCTGACCCTCGGCACTGCCGGTTACAACAGCCCATGAAAAACCGCCTCAAAGTTCTGCGCGCCGAGCGTGACTGGAGCCAACAAGGTCAGTCGGCTCGCTCCGAAGCACTGATGAAAGAAAAACCATGTCCGATCGAAAATTCAATTCGCTGATGCTGCTTTGTGCTATTCTTTGGTTTGCAATGACTTTTGCCGCAGTGTTACATAGCAGCCAGCTGAAAGCGATGCCCGCTTTCGTTTTTCTTGCCTCTTTTGTGGTTACTGCGCCGGTATGGGCATCGATAGGATTGCTGGCTTATCAGCTAAATGTATTGAAGCAGGACGAGTATCGGCAGCATATGCTTCGCAGCCAGATGCTTTGGGCTTCGACCTTCGCGATTTCCGTCGCTTCGCTCTTCGGCTTTTCCCAGGAATATGATCTATACCCCGGCGATTCCTCTTATGTCGCAACGATCACGGCCTGGTTCTTGGGTTTTCTAATTCGTGGGCTTTCCAGCACGGCGCGGCTATGAAAAACCGGCTCAAAGTCCTGCGTGCCGAGCGTGACTGGAGTCAGCAGGATCTGGCCGATGCGCTGGGCGTATCGCGGCAATCGGTGAATGCGATCGAGACCGGGAAATATGACCCCTCGCTGCCGCTGGCGTTCCGCATCGCAGACCTGTTCGCGATGTCGATCGAGGCGATATTTTTGCGCGATTAAACAGAAGTTCCTCCCCATTTTGAAAAAATGGGGAGGATAAGAGGCTTACCCCGCATTCTTTTCCTTATGATAAGGCACGAATTCGCCCAGGCTGCACACCGGACCCTGAATGCCGCTGGTGCGGTCAACCAGTTTGAGCAGGTCACCACGGCATTTCTGGCTGCCGAACTGTTCGGAGACGATGATGTCGCTATCGCGCGCGAGGCCGGGGCAGGACGAGCGCAGCCTGTTCTGGTAAACGAGGCGGCCCGAC
>JANONL010000193.1:0-3679 GCA_031420815.1 Sphingomonadales bacterium
GGGCGAGGCGCTGGCAAATGCGATTGCCAAAGGTCCGGGCACACGGCTGGTAAGCACGGGTGACGTCGATGCGTCGCTTGCCAAAGAGGCAGTCACGCGGGTGTTCAAGGCCGATTATAGCGTTGCAGCCGCCGTCCACGCGCCGATTGAAACACGTTCGGCAACTGCCGCATACGACAAGGGCCGGTTGCAATTGTGGATCGCGAGCCAGGCGCCGGAAACCGCACGCATGGCCGCAGCAAAGGCAATTGGCCTAAATCCCGATGATGTCGTGGTCTATCCGGTCTTTGCCGGCGGCAGTTTCGACCGTAATTTCGACAGCCTGATCGCCGCGCAAATCGCCGTGATTGCAAAAGAGGTGGAGCGGCCCGTGCAACTGACATGGTCGCGACCGGAAGATTTTATGCGCGATCATGTGCGTAGCCCCGCTTTGGGTAGAATGACCGGCGCGATTAACCGCGAGGGGCGGGTTGCCGGGTTGGCGATCAGGGTCGCTACGGCATCGACAATGCGTGAACTGGCGAACCGAATAGGCGGCGACAGTGTCGACGAAGCGCGCGCCAACGCCGGCGGCGAGTTCGACGTTTTTGCCATCGAAGGCGCAGTGCCACCCTATGCCATTCCCAATTTGACCGTCGATCATTTCCCGGTGACGTTGCCCATCCCGACCGGTCCATGGCGGAGTATGGCGCACAGTCATAACTGCTTCTTCGTCGAATGTTTCATCGACGAACTGGCGCATAAGGCTGGGGTCGAGCCGCTGTCTTACCGGATGCAGATGTTGGTCGGCCAGACCCGTCTTGCCCGTTGCCTGACCGGCGTTGCGACGATGGCTGGCTGGGACGGTGGTTTGTCGGGCAGCAGCAAGGGGCTTGCCTGCCATTCGATGCGCGGCAGTCACATTGCGATCATTGCGAGCGCACGCACGGGAGAGACTGGCGTTCGCGTCGACCGGATTTCGGCGATGGTAGATTGTGGACGGCTGATCAACCCGGATCTCGCACGGCAGCAGATCGAGGGCGGTATCGTGTTTGGGTTGGCGCAGGCGTTGGGCAGTTCGACCGAATTCGAAAATGGCCTACCCACAGCGCGGCGGTTACGCGATGTCGATTTGCCCCAGCTCGCCGATATCCCCGAAATCACCGTCGAGTTTATCCGCAGCGATGAAGCACCCGGCGGCGTGACCGAGCTTGGCGTGCCAGCGGTAGCGCCTGCAATTGCCAATGCCTTGTTTTCGGCGGCTGGTGTAAGGTTGCGCGAGCTGCCCTTATTGTCGCGCGGGTTGTAGTCGTGTCCGTTCGTATCGAGCGTAGTCGAGACACCCATAAGGCGAGGGTGACCAACGGTATCTCGACTACGCTTGATACGAACGGTAGGGAGCATTGATGAAACTTCCAGTCGATCACCCCGAAATCGCGATGCCGAAAATCGGTGTGCTGCTCGTCAATCTCGGTACCCCCGATGCGCCGACGCCGTCTGCGGTCAAACGCTATCTCAAGCAGTTTCTGTCCGACCGCCGCGTTGTCGAAATTCCGCCGCTGCTTTGGCAACCGATATTACGCGGGATTATCCTCAACACCAGGCCCAAAAAATCTGCAAAAGCCTACGCTAAAGTATGGACCAACAAAGGCTCGCCCCTGGCGTTTTTTACCGCAGCGCAAACCGAGGCACTGAGCGCACGCATGGCGGGCACTGCCGATGTCCGTTATGCTATGCGCTACGGCAATCCCTCGGTCGGCGACCAACTCGCAGCGATGAAGACGGCGGGGTGTAACCGCATCCTGATTGCGCCGCTTTATCCGCAATATTCCGGCGCCACCACCGGCACGGTGCAGGATGAGGCGTACCACGCGTTGTCCGCCATGCGCTGGCACCCGGCGATTCGAACGCTGCCCGCTTATCACGATGACCCTGCCTATATCGGCGCGCTGAAAGCATCTGTTGAGGCGTCACTGGCGGCTTTGAATTTTACCCCCGATGCGGTGGTTATCAGCTTTCACGGAATGCCAGAACGGACGCTGCATCTGGGCGATCCCTATCATTGCCACTGCCAGAAAACCGCGCGGTTGCTGGGCGAAGCTATTGGCCGCGAGCTGGTGGTTAGTTTTCAATCTCGATTTGGCCGCGCCAAATGGCTGGAACCCGCAACCGACATTACCATCCAGCGCTTGGCTCATGAGGGTAAGAGACAGATCGCCATCTTTGCGCCTGGCTTCTCGGTCGATTGCCTCGAAACATTGGAAGAACTGGCGATTCAGGGCCGTGAGCAGTTCGAAGAAGCGGGCGGCACCCATTTTGCCTATCTGCCGTGTCTGAACGACAGCGCGGTCGGCATGGACATGATAGAAGCGCTCGTCAGGCGCGAACTTTCCGGCTGGATAATCTAAGTATCATCCTAACGCTTGCGTCAACTTGCCGCATAGCCGCCAGCTGACTAATCTTCCAGCAAAACAACGAGAAACAATCAGGAGAGAGTCTATGACACGCGTTGCAGTGGTAACCGGCGGAACCCGGGGTATTGGTGAAGCGATCAGCCTGAAATTGAAGGAAACAGGCCGTATGGTCATCGCCAATTATGGCGGTAACGATGTGGCGGCCAAACAGTTTTCCGAACGCACCGGCATCGCCGTCAGCAAATGGGATGTCGGCGACCATAAAAGCTGCATCGACGCATGTGCCGCGATCGAGGCCGAATATGGCCAGATCGATATTATGATCAACAACGCCGGCATCACCCGAGATGCGACGATGGTGAAGATGACCTTCGAGCAATGGGACGAGGTTATCCGCGTCGATCTGACCGGCTGCTTCAATATGGCGAAGGCGGTGTTCGCCGGAATGCGCGAGCGTAAATGGGGGCGGATCGTCAACATCGGTTCGGTCAACGGGCAGGGCGGGCAGATCGGGCAGGTCAATTATGCTGCGGCCAAATCGGGCATCCACGGCTTCACCAAGTCGCTGGCGGCGGAAGGCGCTCGGCACGGCGTGACCGCGAATGCGATTGCGCCGGGCTATATCGGCACCGAAATGCTGGCGACGATCCCGGATAATGTTATGGAAAAGATTGTGGCGCAGATTCCGGTGGGGCGGCTTGGCCAGCCCGATGAAATTGCACGCGGGGTGGAGTTTTTGACCAGCGATGACGCGGGTTTTATCACCGGGTCGACGCTGTCGATCAATGGCGGGCAGCATATGTATTAGGGGGGTGGTTTTTAGTTAGAAAAGTCGTCAGCCCCGCGAAGGCGGGGCCCCATCCCCCGAGCTAGCCAATGCACACAAACTTTCAGCCAGCGGTGTATATCATGGCCAATCGCAAAAACGGTACACTCTACACCGGCGTAACGTCGCACCTGACGCAACGCATCTTGCAACATCGCGAAGGCCTGTTCGAAGGTCACAGCAAAGACCATCGCACCAATATGCTGGTCTGGTTCGAACTGCACGGAACAATGGAAACAGCCATCCTGCGCGAAAAGCGGATCAAGAAATGGAACCGGCAATGGCGGATTAATTTGATCGAAGCCGAAAATTCGGACTGGCGCGATTTGGCGATTGACCTCGGGTTCGACCGCCCGCCTTACCGTCCTTCATAACTGAAAGTTCAGGGGATAGGCCCCCGCCTTCGCGGGGTGACGAGAGTTTATTTTTAGTTTTTTACGTTCGTCATTCCCGCGAAGGC
>JANONL010000194.1:0-2843 GCA_031420815.1 Sphingomonadales bacterium
TGACGGATTGTCGAGTGAAGACCTGATCCGTAACGCCGACCTTGCGCTTTATGCTGCAAAAGGCAGCGGCAGGGGCCGCTTCCGCTTTTACGCGAGCGAACTTCATCAGGCCGCCGACGACCGCCGGACACTGGAAGAAGATCTGCGCGACGCACTTGCAAACGACGAAATGATGCTCTGCTATCAGCCCATCGTAGATGCAAAGAGCAACGCTGTGACGGGCTCTGAAGCGTTGATCCGGTGGAATCATCCTGAACGCGGCCCGATATCGCCCGCATTGTTCATTCCTATTGCAGAGGACACAAACCTGATTGGCGCGCTCGGTGAGTGGGTTTTGCGTAGAGCCTGCGAAGATGCCGCGAAATGGCCTGGAAACCTGCGGGTTGCGGTAAACGTCTCGCCAATCCAGTTTGCCAATGAATCGCTGCCGAAATTGGTTAGCGCTGCGCTTGCCGCTTCGGGTTTGCCGCCGGAGAGACTTGAGCTCGAAATAACCGAAGGCGTATTCTTGCAGGAGTCGGCGGAAACCGACAATATGTTTGCGGCATTGAAGAAAATCGGTGTCCGCCTGGCCCTCGACGATTTCGGTACCGGCTATTCATCGCTTAGCTATTTGCAGACCGCGCCGTTCGACAAGATCAAGATTGATCAAAGCTTTGTGCGCGGTGCCACCGAACCGGGGTCGCGCAATGGCGCAATTATCGCGGCGATTGTTGCACTTGCCGAAGCACTCGACATGGAAACGACGGCCGAAGGAATAGAATCGCTCGACCAGCTCGCCCTTATCCGTTCGTTGAATGTCAGCCATGTTCAGGGTTTCGTTTATAGCAAAGCCGTACAAAATGATGAGCTCCTCGGCCGGTTCGAGTCTGGCGACTGGGTGATCGTTCCGGCTGGTCCGGCAAAGCAACGCAATGACCGGCTGTCGATGTACCGTAAAGTGCGGCTGATCCATGACGATCATTGCTACTCGGTGGTGATCCGCAATCTTTCGGTTTCGGGCGCGCTGGTCGACGGCTTGCTTGACGTTCCGATCGGCACAAAATTTGTTATCGATTTTGGTGAGGGCCAGTTGGCGGTGGCGACTGTGCGACGGTCGAAACGGCACCAGCAAGGCATCGAGTTCGAAACACGCATGGTCAGTGACGGCGACGGCGGATTGTGCACCAGCCACCGGGTTTCGCCTTATCTGATCGCGGCGGCTGGTCTGAACGTCGCGAATATCTCGCCGACCCGCAAATCAGCGGTCGACGAGGATAAGCGGTCCATGACGCTGCCCGCGTTCAGCACCGTTACCGACTGGAAAGCGGCGTAGCGCCAGCGGCACGGGCAAGCAATGCCTGCGCCTGCTTCAGATGCGGCGCGTCGATCATCTTGCCGTCGAGTTGCAGCACGCCCGCGCCCGGATTGGCCTCGAACGCCGCAATAATCGCCAGCGCATGGTCGATTTCGGCCTGCCCCGGCGTGAACGCGGCGTTGATCGTGGCAATCTGCGCCGGGTGGATGGCGAGCATACCGGTAAAACCGTCACGCGCCGCGCGCGTCACATAGGCACCGAGTGCAGCATTATCGGCAATCGCCGGAAACACCGTGTCGATTGCCGCGACCCCCGCCGCATGGGCCGCAAATAACGTCAGCGACCGCGCCATTTCATAAGGTGGCGTATAGCTGCCATCGTCGCGCCGCGATGTTGCAGCCCCGATAGCCGCGGGCAAATCCTCCGCCCCCCAACTCACGCCTGCCAGATAGTGAGAAACCTCCCGCAACGTGCCCAGATCGAATATCGCGCCCGGCGTTTCGGTCGCAATCGGCAGGATCGGCGGGCAATCGCCCTCCGGCGTGTCGGCAACTGCGGCGGCCTCTGCACGTAACCAGTTGACCGACCGTGCACCTTCGGCCTTTGGCAACACAATCGCATCGGGCAGATAGAGCAGTATCGACGCCAGATCGTCGTGGGCCATGTGGCTGTCCTGCGGATTGACGCGGACGAAGCACGGCACCCCCATCCGGTCGCCCGACAGCCATTCTGCCACCGCCTCGCGCGCCGCCGCCTTGTTCGCCAGCGAAACTGAATCCTCCAGATCGAGGATAATCGCGTCGGCACCACTGGCTGCGGCTTTGGCAAAACGGTCGGGCCGGTCACCGGGGACGAACAGCAAAGAACGCAATTTCATCATGACGGCTTCCTCTTCATAAGCGCCGCGCGTTCGCACGAGCACACGGTTTCGCCCCGCTGGTTGAGCATGATGTGCTTGAACGTCACCACGCCCGCGTCGGGCCGCGACTTGCTCTCCTTCAATGCGATCACCTCGGTCTCGGCGCGCAGTGTATCGCCGAGGAACACCGGCTTCGGCATGACGAGCTTGTCATAACCCAGATTGGCGACCAGCGTGCCCAGCGTCGTATCGCCGACCGAAAGCCCGACCATCAGCGAAAAGGTAAAGGTACCGTTGACCAGTATCTGGCCGAACTCGCTGGCCCGCGCGGCCTCGGCATCGATGTGGAGCGGCTGCGGATTGTGGGTCATCACCGAAAACAGCAGGTTATCGGTCTCGGTCACCGTGCGCCTGATCTCGTGGACGATCCGGTCGCCAATCTGCCATTCGTCGAAAAAGCGGCCTGCCATAATCTTTGCGGTCCCGTGACTGTTCGCTTGCTGCCATAATCGCGAAAGCGCGCCAAGGCCAGCGCGCGGACACAAAAAGCAACGCTTGAACTTGCAGGCCGCTCTGGCTATGCGCGTGACCGGTCGGTGTACCAATGCAGGCCGCCTTAGCTCAGTTGGTAGAGCATCGCATTCGTAATGCGGGGGTCGTAGGTTCGAATCCTATAGGCGGCACCAT
>JANONL010000195.1:0-1752 GCA_031420815.1 Sphingomonadales bacterium
CGACGCCAAAACCGACCGCGTATTGGGCGTCCACATCATCGCCTCGATCGCGGGCAGCATGATTGCCGAAGCCGCGCTGGCGATGGAATTCGGCGCGACATCCGAAGATATTGCCTACACCTGCCACGCCCACCCGACGCACGCCGAAGCGCTGAAAGAAGCGGCGATGGCGGTGACGGGCAAGCCGATCCATATGTGAGCGTAGAAAAATAAGGGGACCATTTCTGCCGCTCGTAACGAGAAGCCCTTGGCCTGATGGTTTTCCAGATGCCATTGTTCATGGCACAGTAAAGGCGCGCGATGCGCATCCGAGCTATGCTGCTGCAAAGTCTGGCGATCCTGTGCAGGCGCTGATGCTTGCGCATTCATTGGTCTCTATCAAAGCCGTTGAAAGCTTGAATGCTGTGTTGGCTGACAGACCGGCAATTATGTTGCCGGTTATTGCAGAAGAGACTGCCGGCTTTAATGCCATTCCAGATGCAACAGCGCATATGATCGGCTCCATGTTGCAATTACCCGTCGCCGTTGGCGAGATAGTTCAGACCAACATGGTCGGGCATACCAGAGCACCCGCTTTTCAACGCATAGTGACACCCGCAACTTTCCAAGGCCCGGTTCATAAAGGTCGCAATTATGTTCTGATTGATGACCATATCGGCTTGGGCGGAACGCTGGCAAACCTTCGCGGCTATGTGGAGTCGGGTGGCGGTCACGTGATCGCCATTTCGACGTTGACCGAAAGCCGTGATGCGCGCCGTATTTCGCTTCGCGTCGAAACCCGATCTATGTTATGGAACCTGCATGGCAAAGAACTCGATAATCTCTGGATCAGCCAATTCGGATATGGAATCGATTGCCTCACAGAAATCGAAGCCCAAAACCTATGTCGTCAACCATCCGTTGTCGCCATCGAGGATTTCTTGGCTAAAGCAACAATCGAGGCGCGTGGCAGAGGCCTCAACCCGGCAGCTGAAGCAGAAGACTGATTGAAACCAATTTGGACGCTTCTGCGCCAATACCGACAAAATCGAGTGCTTCGGAAGAAGAAGCCAACACGGTAATGGCTGAGCAGTCATATATTCGAGCATGATCAGCGATACCGCCCAACTCGCACCGGCTGTCATCGCCTGGCTCGACCTGTTCGGCATCGCCGTGTTTGCCGCATCGGGTGCACTCGCGGCGGCGCAGCGCGGGCAGACGCTTGTTACGTTCGCCTTCTTCGCGCTGATCACCGGCGTCGGTGGCGGGACGGTGCGTGACCTGCTGATCGGCGCGCCGGTGTTCTGGGTGCAGGATTGGCGCTTTGCCGCAACCTGTATGGTGACTGCAGGGCTCGTCTGGGTGACGCCCAAGAATTTCTGGAAGCCCCGCGCGCTTGATTGGTTCGATGCGGTCGGTATCGCAATTTACGCGGTGTTCGGCGCGTGGAAGTCACTTACGCTCGGCGTGCCGCTCCTCCCCGCAATGATGATGGGCGTGATCACCGCGTGCGTCGGCGGCATCATCCGCGATGTGTTGGCGGGCGAGCCGTCGATCCTGCTCAAGCCCGAAATTTACGTCACCGCCGCCGCGCTGGCGTCGGGGCTGTTCGGTTTGCTTCTATGGTTCGGTCTACCCGTCTTGCCAGCCGCCATCATCAGCGCCGCCGCCGGTTTTGCCTTGCGCGCGATGGCTATACTCAAAGGCTGGGCAATTCCCGCTTACAAACCCTAAGCGCGTTCGTCCTTGGGCGAATCCATTACAATATAGGAA
>JANONL010000196.1:0-1625 GCA_031420815.1 Sphingomonadales bacterium
GGAAACCGACCTGAACAAGATGCGGCTCGGGCAAAAAGCCGAAGTTACCTTCGACGCATATCCAGACCTTAAACTGAAAGTCCGTGTTTCAAGCGTCGGCGCTGGAACGGGCTCGGAATTTTCCGTGCTCCCGGCGCAGAATGCAAACGGTAACTGGGTTAAGGTGACTCAGCGTGTGCCGGTCCGCATCGCCATCGAAGGTAAGCCACCACGGCAACTGATCGCCGGACTATCTGCACATGTCCGCGTCGATACCGGCAAATAACCCAGCCGATCAGCCTGCCTATCCTGTAAAACACAGGGGCTTGCTGACACTCGCGGTGATGGGCGCGACAATCATCCAGATTCTCGATTCGACGATTGCCAATGTCGCCATTCCGCATATGCAAACGAGCCTCGGCGCGACTTTTGATACCGTGACGTGGGTTCTAACCAGTTACATTATCGCCAGCGCCGTCGCCATGCCGATTACCGGCTGGCTCGCCGACCGGATCGGGCTGCGACAGCTGTTTCTGTATTCGGTCGCGGGCTTTATCATTGCCTCGATGCTATGCGGTATCGCAACCAGCCTCGGCGAAATGGTCGCGTTCCGCATATTGCAGGGTATATGCGCCGCATTTATCGGTCCGCTTTCACAAACCATATTGCTCGATATCAACCCGCCCTCGCGCCAGCAACGCGCGATGGCGCTATGGGGCATGGGTATCATGATCGCGCCGATACTAGGGCCGATGATCGGCGGCTGGCTGACCGAGACCTATAACTGGCGCTGGGTGTTCTACATCAACCTGCCGATCGGCATTCCGACGCTGGGTCTGCTTTGGTGGCTGCTGCCACACCGGCCGCTCAATCGCCGGACGCTCGATATTTTCGGTTATGCAATGCTGGCGCTTGGCCTAGCGACGTTGCAGCTGCTGCTCGATCGCGGCCAGCAGGAGAACTGGTTAGAGAGCTGGGAAATCCGGATCGAAGCCATTATCGTTGTGTCTGCACTTTGGATGTATGTAGCGCACCAGATGACAACCAAACGACCGATGTTCGATCCCGTCTTGTTCAGGGACCGCAATTTCCTGACCGCCATGAATTTCATGATCCTGATCGGCATGATGATGTTCGGTATTTTTGCGCTGCTGCCGCCGATGCTGCAAAATCTGTTTGGTTATTCGGTTTACGACACGGGGATTTTGCTGGCACCGCGCGGCGTTGGCATTCTGTTCGCGATGTTTCTTGCATCGCGCCTGGCCGGAAAAGTCGATCCTCGCCTTATTGTCGCAACGGGCTTCGTAATCACTGCCATATCGCTATGGATGATGACCGGATGGTCGTTGCAAATGGATTGGCATCCGGTGGTGTGGACCGGCCTGGTGCAGGGCATCGGCATGGGCTTTGTTTTCATTCCGCTGAACGGCATCGCCTTTTCGACATTACCCATGCGGTTACGAACCGACGGGTCGAGCCTGCTCTATCTGTTCCGCAGCCTTGGCGGCAGCATGGGAATATCGGTAATGACCACAATGCTGACCCGCAACATACAAACCAGCCATGAAGATTTGGCTGGACATATCACAGCTTATTCGATGTCGTCGGTCGATCCGTCGAGCGCCGACCGCTTGGGCAGCTTAGGC
>JANONL010000197.1:0-1897 GCA_031420815.1 Sphingomonadales bacterium
TGCGACCGCCATTATTGCCGGAGGACGTACGCTTCATCGGAGCATCCCTCGCTCAAATACAGAGCGCGATTCCTGGCTTTCTGCCTTGGGTTTCGCGCGTCTTTGGTGTGCTCGGAGGGTATATGTTCGCCACCGGCCTGTTGACCGCCTATCTCGCCGCAGCCAGTTTCCGCAACGCAAAGCCATTGCCGACAGTGGTCATCGCAATTTCGGGCTTGGCATCAATTGGCTGGATGGCGGTCATCAATTTCCTGATCGACTCTGACTTCAAGTGGCTTTTGCTGGCCTTTGTTCTGCCTTGGTTGCTGGCCGTCATATCTTTGTTGGTCGCCAATATACGCGCATCCATAGCGCGGATCTAAGTAGTTTCCGAGGCTGTCTGTGCCCGTGATATACTGAGTATAATCCATTTCTGGTCGCGCTTGCGTCGGATGCGTCGTTGACCAGTGATCCACATTTGGAAGGAGACTTGAAATGTCACATGAAACAGCCCCAGCAAGTGAGAAACCGGCATCCGATGGATGTTGCGGCGGTATGGACAAAGACAAAGCAGCCAAGCCCGCTGTCGTTAAACCCGATGCGAAGCCAGCCGCCGATACAAAGCATGAAGATCACAAAAAGACTGGCGGTTCTTGCTGCTAGTCGATCTTCGACGCCAGTGCAGAGCATCTGATTAAGATATTGAACTAAAGCGCCTCCACCGGTGCCGGAGAAGGTAATCATGACCACACGCACCCTTGATATCGGCAACCTGTTTTCGGTTCTGGGCGCGCACGGTATTGAAAAGCAGTTGAAGCGTATCACCGGGGTTGGCCGGGTCACAGTTAATGCCGTATCCGGCGCGACCACCGTTGCCTATGACCCCAAGCAGACCAGCCTCGCCAAGATCAAAGCGGCGATCAAGGAATGCGGCTTCCATTGCGCAGGGGAAGCGCTCCCGAAGCATGTTTGTGTCGATCATCGGGCAGGCAGCAAGGCCGCCGCGAAGGCTTCTGACGCGCTTCCAAAACCGTCCGGTGATAACGCCCATGCGGGGCATGCCGGGATAGACATGTCGACTGGGAAAGCCGGCGCGGCGAAGCCCGAGCATAAAGACCATGGCGGTCAGCAAAACGACGCAATGGCCCAGGAAATGGGTCACGGCGCGGGCCATGATATGCAAAGCATGGTCCGCGACATTCGCAACCGGTTCTGGATCGCGCTCGCCTTCAGCCTGCCAATCTTCGCCCTTTCGCCGATGGGCATGGATTTCATCAAAATCACGCCGCCATTCGGTCTCAGGCTCGACCTGGTCTTGTTCGTGCTGGCAAGCGGTGCCATTGTCTATCCGGTCTGGCCGTTTGTCGTGGCGGCGTATCGCGCGATCCGTAGCGGTGTGACCAATATGGCGGTGCTGGTCGTTCTGAGCGTCGGCACCGGATATATTTTCAGTGTCGGATCGACCTTTATCTGGGGCGGTCAGCAATTTTACGAAGCCTCGTCAATCCTGCTGGTCTTCATCCTGCTGGGACATTGGTTGGAAATGCGCGCGCGCGCCGGTGCGTCCGAAGCTATTCGTGCACTGATGGACCTTGCCCCGCCTAAGGCAATGATCCTGCGCGATGGCAAGGAGGTCGAGGTCGCGACAGCAGAGATTATCACCGGCGATATCGTGGTGATCCGACCGGGTAATAAAATCCCGGACGATGGCGTGTTGATCGAGGGAGACTCAACTGTCGATGAGTCGATGCTCACTGGTGAATCGATGCCGGTGGACAAGAAGGTCGGCGACAATGTCATCGGCGCGACCATCAACAAAAGCGGCACTTTCCAGTATAAGGCAACCAAGGTGGGAGCCGACACCGCGCTCGCCCAGATTGTCAAGCTGGTTCAGGAAGCGCAGAGTTCAAAAGCGCCC
>JANONL010000198.1:0-2265 GCA_031420815.1 Sphingomonadales bacterium
CACCGGCGCTCAAATCACCGGTGGTGACCGGATCGATGGCCCCGGCGACGGCATCTACGTTCGTCCCGCGTTGGTCGAAATGGCCAGCCATGAAGGCCCGGCTTTGCGCGAAACATTTGCGCCGATCCTCTATATCTTCCGCTACTCCGATCTCGGCGAAGCCATCGCGCTGCAGAACGGCGTTGCCGCTGGTCTATCATCCTCGATCTTCTCCACCGACATGCGCGAATGCGAAAGGTTCCTCTCTGCCGAGGGCAGCGATTGTGGCATCGCCAATGTCAATATCGGCACATCGGGTGCAGAAATCGGCGGCGCTTTTGGCGGCGAGAAAGAAACCGGCGGCGGGCGCGAGTCCGGTTCCGACGCGTGGAAGGCGTATATGCGCCGCGTAACCAACACGATCAATTATTCCAATGAGTTGCCACTGGCTCAAGGGGTTTCGTTTGATATCGGCTAAGCGCTGCGTTACGCTGACGACATGAATAAAATCCTGTTGATGGAAGGCAATATCGCCGAACGGCGCGCCAAGGGTGCGGCGCTGGGTGTGCGGTCGTCGAGCGGCATTTACCGCGATTCGCTGCTGGCGCATTTTCCCGATCTCGAGATTGATATTTTCAATCCCGAAGATCCGCTTCCGGGTCGCAACGCTTTGGCCGCTTATGACGGCATGATAATAAGCGGGTCAGGGCTCCACGCCTATGACACCGACTTTGCGGTGACCAACCAGATTGCGTTGGTCCGCGAAGCAGCAGAGGCGGGTTTGCCGATATTCGGCAGTTGCTGGGGCCTGCAAATTGCGGCGATGGCGGCGGGCGGTCTGGTTGAATATCACGCGCAAGGCCGCGAAGTGGGTTTTGCTCGCAAGATCATGGTGACAGAAGCCGGTCGCAATCATCCGATGTTTGCACGTAAAGGCCCGGTCTTCGACGCGCCCTGCATCCATTATGATGAAGTCACACGCCTGCCAGAGCACGCGACCTTGCTCGCGACCAATGCCCATAGCGAGGTGCAGGCCGCACTGATTCCGTTGGCGAATAGCGAGATTTGGGCGGTGCAATATCATCCCGAATTTGACGCTGCGCATTTGGCCGATCTTTACCGGCTCTACGCCGACGATATGGTCGGGCAGGGGTTTTTCGCTGATCTGAATGAGTTGGAGGATTATGCAGCAAGGCTGACCGCGCTAGATAGTCACCCCGATAACGCGGCACTGGCGTGGCAGTTGGGCGTCGATGCCGACATCACCGATGATGCGCGCAGGCGCGCCGAAATTATCGCGTGGGTCGAAACCTGCGTGATCGGAGATAGCCCATGATCGTCAACCGCCTGCCACCCGTCAAAGCAACGCTGCAACCCAGCAACCACCCTTATCTCAATGGCGCATGGACGCCGCAGCACGAAGAGGTGACCGCCACCGACCTTGAAGTCATGGAAGGCGCAATCCCGACCGATATCGACGGCGTCTATCTGCGCAACACCGAAAACCAGTTGCACCAGCCACTGGGCCGTTATCACCCGTTCGACGGCGATGGCATGATCCACCAGATCGATTTTCGCAGCGGCACCGCGTCCTACCGCAACCGCTGGGTTCGCAGCCGGTGTTTCGAGGCCGAACAGACCGCTGGCGCGTCGTTGTGGGGCGGGTTGATGGACAAGGTCGGCACTGCAAAGCGTCCCGGCTTCGGCGCGCATGGCAGTTTGAAGGACTCGGCCAGCACCGACATCATCGTTCATGCCGGAAAGGCGGTTGCGACCTTCTACCAATGCGGCGAGGGCTATGTGATGGACCCCGAAACGCTTGAGCAAGAGGGCGTCGCGTCTTGGGTGCCGCTCGACGGCATTTCTGCGCATCCCAAGGTCGACGAACGCACCGGCGAGTTGCTGTTCTTCAATTATTCGAAGCACGCACCGTATATGCATTACGGCGTCGTCGGTGCCGACGGCAAACTGGCGCATTACGTGCCGATACCGTTGCCCGGACCGCGTCTGCCACATGATATGATGTTCACCCCGAACTGGTCGATATTGTGCGATTTTCCGTTGTTCTGGGACGCGGAACTGCTGAAGCGCGATGTCCATGTGACGCGGTTGCACGAAGGGTTGCCCTCGCGTTTCGCGCTGATCCCGCGTTACGGCAGCCCTGAAGATATCCGCTGGTTCGAGGCCGACCCGACATTCGTGCTGCATTTTATCAACGCGTATGAAGAAGGCGACGAGGTCGTGCTCGACGGCTATTTCGAGGAAGATCCTTATCCGCCGCCGATC
>JANONL010000199.1:0-13998 GCA_031420815.1 Sphingomonadales bacterium
ATGGAACTTGTTCCTTACGGCATCGTCAAGGGCAAGACCGGCGACGCGTGGGTCAAGGCGGGCGGCGAAGATTATTCGCCATCGCAAATCTCTGCGTTCATCCTGCAAAAGATGAAAGAAACCGCCGAGGCTTATCTTGGCGAAACTGTCACGCAAGCGGTGATCACCGTACCTGCCTATTTCAACGACGCGCAGCGTCAGGCGACTAAAGACGCAGGCTTGATTGCCGGCCTTGAAGTTCTGCGCATCATCAACGAACCGACTGCTGCAGCGCTTGCATACGGCATGGACAAGGACGAGAATAAAACCATTGCAGTCTATGACCTTGGCGGCGGTACGTTCGATATTTCGATCCTCGAAGTCGGCGACGGCGTTTTCGAAGTAAAGTCAACCAACGGCGACACCTTCTTGGGCGGCGAAGATTTTGACAGCGTGCTGGTCGAATATCTTGCCGCAGATTTCAACAAAGCGGAAGGGATTGATCTTAGAAAGGACAAGCTGGCGCTGCAGCGTTTGAAGGAAGCCGCGGAAAAGGCGAAGATCGAACTCTCGTCGACGCAGACGACCGAAGTCAATTTGCCGTTTATCACTGCTGACCAAAATGGTCCCAAGCATTTGGTGAAGACGGTTACGCGGGCCGACCTTGAAAAACTGGTCGATGACCTGATCAAGCGTACTTTGGAGCCTTGCAAAAAGGCACTTGCTGATGCCGGCTTGAAGGCTGACGCAATCGACGAAGTTGTGATGGTTGGCGGCATGACCCGGATGCCGAAGGTGCGCGACACTGTAAAAGCATTCTTCGGTAAGGAACCGCATACAGGCGTGAACCCGGACGAAGTGGTTGCGATGGGTGCCGCAATTCAGGCAGGCGTGTTGCAGGGCGACGTTAAGGACGTGTTGTTGCTCGACGTGACACCATTGTCGCTGGGCATTGAAACTTTGGGCGGTGTGTTCACACGCATGATCGACCGTAATACGACGATCCCGACCAAGAAAAGCCAGGTCTATTCGACCGCCGACGACAACCAGAATGCAGTGACCATCCGCGTGTTCCAGGGCGAACGCGAAATGGCGATGGATAACAAGTTGCTTGGAAACTTCGATTTGGTCGGAATTCCGGCCGCACCGCGCGGCGTTCCGCAGATCGAAGTTACGTTCGATATCGATGCCAACGGTTTGGTCAGCGTTACCGCCAAGGACAAGGGTACTGGCAAAGAACAGCAGATCAAGATCCAGGCATCTGGCGGTCTGTCCGACGCGGATATAGATCAGATGGTTCGCGATGCCGAAGCGTTTGCCGAAGAAGACAAGATCCGCCGCGAAGCTGCCGAGGCGAAGAACAACGCTGAAAGTCTGGTACACACCACCGAAAAGCAGATCGAAGAGCATAAGGACAAGGTCGATGCCGGTCTTGTTAGCGAAATCGAAGCAGCGATTGCCGAAACCAAAACCGCCATCGAAGGTGGTGAGCCCGAAGCGATGAAGGAAAAGGCGAATGCTTTGGCCCAAGTCGCGATGAAGCTTGGTCAGGCTATATACGAGCAGGAGCAGGCGTCAGGCGCTGCGGCTGCCTCGGGTGCCGAGGACGCGCCTGCCGATGACAATGTTGTCGATGCCGAGTTTTCGGAAGTCGAAGACGACAAGAAAGATTGATGATAAAAGTTTCCGACCGTCGCCTCCGAAACGCAGCGACGGTCGGGAGACGAGGGGTTTGTCATGAGTCTTGATGGCGATTATTATGAATTGTTGGAAGTAGAGCGGACAGCGGACGAAAAGACGCTGAAAACCTCGTATCGTCGGATCGCGATGGAGTGCCATCCCGACCGTAATCCTGGCTGCGCAAAATCCGAAGCCAGATTTAAAGCGATCAGCGAAGCCTACGACATTTTGAAAGACCCGCAAAAGCGCGCGGCTTATGATCGTTACGGCAAAGCCGCATTTGAAAATGGCGGTACGGGTGGCGGCCAGGGTAGTGCTGGCTTTGGTGATTTTTCCGACATCTTCGAAAGCTTTTTTGGCGATGGATTTGCAGGCGGTCGTCAGCGCGGGCCTGCGCGCGGTGCCGACCTCCGCTACGATCTGGAAATCTCGCTAGACGAAGCCTTTCATGGCAAATCAGCCGACATAACCATCGACGTCGCCTCAGCCTGTGGCACTTGCGAAGGCACTGGCGCTACGCCGGGCTCAGGCAAACGCCGGTGTAACTTATGTGCCGGTCACGGCAAGGTCCGCGCGCAGCAGGGCTTTTTCGTCGTCGAACGCACTTGCCCGACGTGTCATGGACGCGGAGAGGTTATCGAAAATCCGTGCACGGTCTGCCAAGGCGATGGCCGCGTCGACGAACGCAAAACCATATCGGTCAATATTCCGCCCGGCGTTGACGAAGGCACCCGAATTCGTGTGGCGGGCAAGGGCGAGGCTGGCCCGAACGGGGCGGCGGCGGGTGACCTTTACATCTTCATCCATGTCGCGAGGCACAAGATGTTCGAACGCGACGGCACGACGTTGTTCTGCCGCGCCCCGATTAGCTTCACCACAGCGGCATTGGGCGGCGAAATTCGTATTCCGGGCCTCGATGGAGCCGAGCATATGGTCAACATTCCCGAGGGCATCCAATCGGGTAAGCAATTGCGTCAGCGTGGTGCCGGTATGCCGGTGCTGCAGGGGCGCGGACGCGGCGACATGGTCATTCAGATCGACGTCGAAACTCCGTCACGACTGAGCGCCAAACAGAAAGAGCTTCTGCGCGAATTTCGGGAGACGGAAACCGGGGCCGAAAGCCCGCAGTCACGCGGCTTCTTTAACCGCGTCAAAGAGATTTGGGAAGAGCTTACCGACTGATTCGACCAACCGACACTTCCATGTTAAAAGAATGACTTGGGAGAGACCCGATGGTGGAGTCGGAACTTGATAAACGCGGATTCCTGAGGAACGCTTTTCTGGCGTCGCTTGGTCTATGCATCGGTACGCCTACGTTTGCGCAGGACCGGCGCTTGTTTGGGATAAAAGTGCCGCAGGTAGTTCTGAACCTGTTGCCGGCCAAGCCACTGAACATTGCCATGACCATCGACACCGTGATCCAGCTGGAGCGCGAAGCGGACCGCAGAGGACTGCCCGGTTCGATTTTGGAGCGCAACAAGGGCCAGCCGATTAGTGCGACGGAAACCTCGCTCTATCAGCTAATCCTGCCGCGATTGGTGGCGCTGATCGACCGCAGCGAGCAGATCGACCCGGAGTTTGCGGATCAGGCCGGCGGGCTGCTTGCCGAATTGCATGCGACGCAACACGAATTGCCAGAAGGTTTGTTGTCTTTGCTGCCTGACGCCCTTGGGTTGCCAATGCCGCAAAATCGTCAGTTGCCAGTTGTCGGTGCTGCGGCGCAACGTGTTTCGCTTCCCGACATATTACCGACCCCCGCCGCTGACGTAGCGCGACCGGACGTCGATGTTTCGTTCAGCCGCGCCAAAGACTACGCAACGCTGAAAAACGAATACGGCCGCCTGTTCAAGTCTGCATCGATCCGTCCGGAATATGCCGAAGACGCCGATTGGCACCTTGTAATGATGCGCAAGTCGAAGGCTCGGTACGCCTCGGTATCGGGCGATACCGCCGTCCCGTGGTATTTTATTGCCGTTTGCCATGCACTTGAATCAAGCTTCAACTTCCGCGCTCATCTGCACAATGGGGACTTCCCGTTGAGCGCGCGTACGCGGCAGGTTCCATCGGGACGCCCAACCAAATGGTTGCCACCGTCGGACTGGGAATCGAGCGCGCGCGACGCCCTTAGGTTGTTGGGTTTTGCCGGGCAAAAAGATTGGACGCTGGAACGCACGCTTTACCGGCTGGAGGCCTATAATGGTTTCGGCTATCGGCCCCATGGCGTCGCAACGCCGTATCTGTGGAGTTTCTCGAACCATTATGCGCGCGGCAAATATGTCGCCGACCGCAAATGGAGCGGGACCGCCAAGTCTCAACAATGCGGAGCAGCGGTCATGCTTAGGCTGCTCACCGATGCGGGTGAGGTAGAATGGCCCACTGTCTGAAATAAACTGGCATTGACACATATTGCTGGTTAGTCTGGGCGCAATTCTTTTTGAGGAGAATTCCATTGAAAACGACTAAGATAGCCATTGCCCTGTCGCTTTGCTTTTCCCTTCCGGCGTATGCCCAACAAGATCTATCGAAGGTCGAAATCAAGACTGAGCAACTCGCCCCCGGTGTTGCAGTGCTGTTTGGTGCGGGCGGCAATATCGGTGTTTCTTATGGCGACGACGGCACCGTCCTGATCGACGATCAATTCGCCCCGCTCACCGGAAAAATTCAGAAGGCGGTTGCCGATTTAGGCGCACCGCCGGTTAAATTCCTGATCAACACCCACTGGCATTTCGACCATAGCGGCGGGAATGAAAATCTTGGCAAAGCGGGCGTAGTGATCATGGCGCACGACAATGTGCGTTTGCGGATGGCAGCAGGCGCCACGGTTGCCGGAAATGTGACGCCGCCTGCACCAAAAGTCGCCCTACCGGTCATCACTTATGCAGATGGTGTGAAACTCTACCTCAACGGCGAAGAAATCCGTGTTATCCATATGCCGACAGGCCATACTGACGGTGACTCGATCATCTATTGGACCAAATCCAATATCATTCACATGGGTGATTTGTTTATGTTCGGGATAAGTTTCCCGTTTGTCGACACCGGCAGCGGCGGTAACGTCAGAGGCTTTGTTACTGCTGCCGACAAGGTGCTGGCCATCGCTAATGATCAGACGAAAATCATTCCGGGCCACGGCGCGATGGCAACAAAGGCCGACCTGCAAAATCATCGCAACATGGTCGCGGGTGTAATTGGCAAGGTTGAGGCTGGTATCAAGGCGGGAAAAACGCTCGACCAGATTAAGGCGTCGCGCCCCGCAGATGGTTATGGCGTAAGGGCAGACGGGTTCATAACAGCTGACCGGTTTGTCGAGACGGTTTACGGCATGGTGAAGTGACAGTTAAACGTCAATTGCGTCAATCTCCGTCCTTAGACTTTCGATGAGCGGCTTGATGCGTTTGAGTCGCGGCGTCTCCTGATCGAGGATGGCGTGAAAGGCGAGGCGCTTGTAAACGAGGGCCTGTTCGGTCGTTATCTCCGTCCCGGCGGGCATTGTCGAGATCAGGATGTCGATCAGACGGTCAACCCCGTGCAGCCTGCCCCAAAGATAGTCGTTTTCGCGGTAAGCGCGGCTGAAAAATGCACCGAAATTATTGAATTCGATGCCTTTGAGTGTCGCTGCGGCACCGCCGATGCGAATGGTCGGCGCATCGTCAGGTGAAATGCGATCAACTTTTACCGGGTCGAACTCGTCAAAGCCTTCATCCTGCAACAGCGGCAGCGTTGCAATGTCGTACAAAGCATAACCCAGATAGCCGAGCAACATCGTCCGCCTTGCTTCGTCGGGAAGCGCCAACAATGCTTCACACAATATTTCATCGGTGTGCCGGTCTGCCGTCACGAGGTCGCGTTGCTGCGCCAGATGGTCAATTAGCGCAGCCGGTTGCATGACGCCTTCTTGTACAGCCAGCGTGAAATCGACACCCAGATATTCGGCGGTTTCGAGATCGAGGAGTTTGGCAAGACAGTGGTAGATGGCATCGCGCATTCTGCCGATGCTTTCGTCGGGCATTTCAATGACATTCTCAACTTCGTCGGCCAAGTGCCGCGCCATGAAACGCAACCGCCGGATCCGGAAACGCAAGTCATGCTCACGGAAAAACTCGATTGTTTGTGTGGTTGCACCAACACCTTTTGCACCGGCCATCGTATCGAGATCACGGGCGCGCAGGTCGGCCCAGATCGCCGCCCGCAACGAGTGAAAATGGTCGGGCGAACCATCCGGCCATGCTCGCCGCGCCGTCGCCACGATGTCATCGACCGCGCCTGCCAGTTTTAAATGCCCATAGGCTTGGTAACTGAAACCGGCGGCGACAATCGCCTTGTTCTGTGCCGCCTGCCGCCATTTTTGCATCCGCTCGGGTGTGGGCTTGGTCAAAAACCATGTTTTGCCAAGCATCGTTTCAACCGTGCGTTCAACCTCGACCCGCAGGCTGTCGATCACGTGCCGCATTCGCTTTATCCGGTCTGACCGACCGGTTATTTTTTCCAGCGCATCACGGATTGGTTGCTCGCGCGGAATGTTTGAGGTTGCACCGAGCAACGTGGTGAAAAAGCCCGGTGGTTTGCGCGGACCGTCGCCAACCCCTCGTCTGCCAAACCGGAAACTGGGGCGGCCTGGCTTGGGGTCGATATAGACAAACCGCCGGTCAACCTCGCGCCGCGCGGGGCGGTTGCGTAGTGCGCCGATTGCCTGGTTGAACGGCGCATTGGCGAGGACCGATCCATCGATGAGCATCGTGTCCTCGGCAGCGCCTACAGCAAACTGTTGCGGCAATATGCGTCGTAGGAAGGCATCGCGTCCTTTCCATTCGACGTTTCGCACCGCGAGCAATTTATCGAGCTCGCGTGCGGAGAAAGGTGGAAACGCGCCGGGGAAA
Organism: Sphingomonadales bacterium; assembly: GCA_031420815.1. GTDB lineage: Bacteria > Pseudomonadota > Alphaproteobacteria > Sphingomonadales > Sphingomonadaceae > Sphingorhabdus_B. The sequence continues at coordinate 6,537 of JANONL010000199.1, forward strand.
CTGGCGGTCGCGCGGGCGGCAAAAACCAGCTCGGGCAAATCGGCAAGATCGCTTCGTCCGCGTGTCGAAAAGTCGATGGTGATCCGGTGTTCGGACTCGGTCACCTGCGGCGGACTATTAAGGCGCAGTATCTGGTCATGGCCGTTGAAGTCGGTCACGGTAACGAACAGGTCGAGCGGCTGCCCCGTCGGGAGCAGCTTGGGTCCGGTGGGTGACGCTGCCATCGCGTCGAGTGCATCGAACAACAAGGTTGACAGCACGCGCCCGCCAAATGGCGGTGCAAACCAGCGGGCGCGGACGAAGCGCGACAGCTTGCTTGCGACCTCGTCCCGCACCTCTTCCGAAACGGTACGCTCGACTGCGCCGCCCTTGCGTCGCAATATGGCCCATGCGATCGGCGTTGCCCAAAATTTCGAAAAGCGCGACAAAGGCCTCGCGTCGGGGTCGAGCAGAGTATCGACGTCTCCCTTTTCGAGCCACATGTCGGTCAACGGCTCAAGCGATTGGCCGGTAACAATCGCTTGCGACAGAAAAATGCCGTTTATCCCTCCTGCGCTTGACCCTGCCACGATATCGGCAAGCACGCGCAGCTTGGTGCCGCTGCTGCGGGCAATATCCGCCATCATATCATGGTAGATCGCTTCGCTTCCGGCCCCCGGCGATGTGCCGTCGTGAAACGAACGGCTGGCGCGCAGTATATGCCAGATTTCGCGAGTGACGCCGTGCATATAAATGGCCAAGCTCACGCCGCCATAGCAGATAAGGGCCAGTCGAAGTTCTTTCTCGCGCATGATATTGATGTGGCAGGGCAAAGCGTACCACGCAAGCCAAGAAGCGGCTTGCGTTCTCTATTCGTTCTGATATGCAAACGGCATGGCAAAAGCGAAGCGGAGATATGTCTGTCAGGCGTGTGGTTCGGAAGCGAACCGGTGGCAAGGGCAGTGTGCGGATTGCAGCGGATGGAATACCTTGGCGGAAGAGGCCGGGGCCACAGTGTTCGAGATGAAACACCATCTGCGCAGTGGCGGCCGTGATGTGATGTTGCACAGCCTCGATAGCGAGATAAAGCTGCCCGACCGTGCCTCGACCGGCATTGCCGAATTCGACCGTGCGCTTGGTGGCGGGCTAGTTGCAGGTTCGGCGACATTGCTTGGCGGGGATCCGGGCATCGGCAAATCCACTTTGCTGTTGCAGGCGGCGGCAAACCTTGCGCGACGCGGACTTTCAGTGGCGTATATTTCGGGCGAAGAAGCAGTCGACCAAGTCCGGTTACGCGCACGGCGGCTGGGGCTGGGTGACGCGGCGGTGCAATTGGCAGCGGCCACTTCGGTGCGCGATATATTGACGACATTGGGACGCGGTGAACCGCCTGCTTTGGTGGTTATCGATTCGATTCAGACGATGCACAGCGATCAGATCGAAGGTGCGCCGGGAACCGTCAGCCAGGTGCGGGCCTCGGCGCAGGAGTTGATCCGCTTTGCCAAGGAACGCGGAAGCGCGCTGATGCTAGTCGGGCATGTGACCAAGGATGGCAGCATTGCCGGACCGCGTGTGCTTGAGCATATGGTCGACACGGTATTGGCATTCGAGGGTGAACGCAGCCATCAATACCGGATATTGCGGGCGTCGAAAAACCGCTTTGGCGGTACCGATGAAATCGGTGTGTTTGCAATGGCCGAGGAAGGGTTGACCGAGGTTGGCAACCCGAGCGCGTTGTTCCTGACCGACCGTGCCGAGCAAGTAACCGGCGCAACCGTATTTCCGGCATTGGAAGGCACGCGGCCGGTATTGGTCGAGATACAGGCGTTGACCGTGCGATTGTCGAGCGGAGCGACGCCAAGGCGTGCAGTTGTCGGCTGGGATAGCGGACGGCTGGCAATGATACTGGCGGTGCTGGAGGCACGGTGCGGGCTTAGTTTTTCTACCGCTGAAGTCTATTTGAACATTGCCGGTGGCTACAAGATATCCGATCCGGCAGCTGATCTGGCGGTCGCTGCCGCATTGGTATCGGCGCTTGCTGAAAAGCCTTTGCCGTCCGACGCAGTGCTGTTCGGCGAAGTGGCGCTTTCTGGAGAAATCAGGCCGGTGGCTCACGGCGCACTGCGACTGAAAGAGTCAGCCAAGCTCGGCTTCACTCGTGCATTGGTACCACCGTCGGTCAAAGGCCAATCGGGAATTTCGACCCAAGAGTTCCGCACCCTCGCCAATCTCGTTGACCATATGCTTGGCCGAGGCTAGCTAACGCGGCATGACCGCTCTCGATATTATTGTTCTGTTTCTGCTGGGCGGTGGGGCCGTGTTCGGTTTCATGCGCGGCTTTGTCCAAGAAGCGCTTTCGCTCATCGCGTGGATAATGATCATCGCCGCCGTCAGGATTTTGCACGGCCCGGCTACAGCGGCGCTTGGTGAAGCGGTTGGTACCGAGAGCGGCGCTGCGGTGCTGGCGTTTTTGGCAATCGTAATAGTCGTTTATGCGCTAGGCCGCTGGATTGCCAAATCGATCGGCGCAAAATCGCGTAAATCTGTGCTGGGGCCAATCGACCGGGTACTCGGCTTCGGCTTCGGCGCAGTTAAAGGCCTGATCGGCGCTACTTTGATTTTCCTGTTACTGGTAATGGGTTATGAAACCTTGTTCGGCGGCGATGAAAAGCGCCCTGAATGGATGACAAAATCGCGTACCTATCCATTGCTCAACGCGAGTGGCGACGCCATGTCTGAATTTGTTCGCGGGCGGCGCGACGCGGAGGAAGCGGAAACCGAAGAGGCACCATAATGGCTTCTACTTTATATAATCTCGACATATTACGGCTGGCTGCATCGCTTATACCCGGCGACCGTTTGGAAAAAGCCGATGGCATAGCAGAAGTGCGTGCGCCATTGTGCGGCAGCCGGATTCAGGCTGAAGTTGCGTTTGACGATGACAGTAAAATAAGCGGGTTGGCCGTTCGCGCGTCGGCATGTGCTCTGGGCCAGGCATCTGCTGCAATATTAAAGGCAAATGCCGTCGGCAGTGACATGGCGACGGTAGGGCATGTTCGCACGCAAATTGTCGACATGCTGACTGGAAACGCGCCACCTCCGCAGATATGGCCTGATCTCGCGTTGCTGGCTCCTGCCAGGGACTACCCGTCGCGCCACGCGGCTATTCTGCTGCCATATGACGCAATTTTGGCTGCTGCCGAACAAATGAAAATTGCGAGATGATGGAAGAGGCTTCGCATAGCGTAATATCCAGCGTTTTGTTCAGCGGCGTTATCCTGTTGGGCGCTGCGCTGTTTTCTGTGCTGCTTTTCCGCAAGCTGGGGTTGGGTGCGGTGCTCGGTTATCTGGTCGCTGGCATCGTGATCGGACCCGACGTACTCGCCATTACCGGAGACGCGGAAACGATCCTCGGCTACTCCGAAATCGGTATCATCCTGCTGCTGTTTCTTGTCGGGCTTGAATTATCGCCGCGCCGACTTTGGCAAATGCGGCGCGATATTTTTCTGTTCGGGCCGTTGCAGGTCGCGTTGTGCGGGTTGGCGATGTTCGGCGTTATATTGACACTAATGCCAACCTTCACTTGGGAGGCTGCCCTTGTCCTGGGCCTACCGTTGGCACTGTCTTCCACCGCGCAGGTGTTGCCGCTGCTCCAGTCGCGCGGACGGTTGAAGACCGATTATGGTGAAAAAAGCTTTTCGATCCTGCTGTTTCAGGATCTATCGATTGTGCCGCTGCTGACGATTGTTGCCGCACTGTCACGTGCGCCAGCGGTCGAAGGTGCGGTGAACGGATGGCAATTGGTGATCTATGCGGTGCTCGCCATTATCGCGTTGGTTGCAGCGGGCCGTTACCTGCTGGTGCCGCTGCTGCGCTTGGTCGGCAAGATTTCAGAGCGTGAGCTGTTTATCGTCACCGGGCTTTTCGCCGTCTGTGCCAGCGCGGCAGTGATGCAGATGATCGGCGTTTCGGCAGCGCTTGGCGCGTTTGTGGCAGGCGTGATGCTAGCAGAATCACCCTACCGGCATGAGCTTGAGGCCGATATCGATCCGTTCCGTTCGATCCTGCTTGGGCTATTCTTCATGGCGGTCGGCATGATGCTCGATCTCGATGTTATTGCCGCGCAGCCGTGGATGGTGGCCGGGCTGGCACTCGCGTTGATAACCGTCAAAACTGCTGTAATTTTCTTGCTGGGGCGTTTCTTCGGCCTAACCAGTAGCGCGTCGATCATCATGGCTCTGCTGTTAAGCCAAGGCGGCGAGTTCGGGTTCGTTCTGTTTGCAGCCGCGCAGCAAGCGTTGCTTATCGAGCCCGAGGCGTCGAGTTTGTTTGGCGCAGTGGTGACGTTGTCGATGGCATCGACGCCGTTTCTGATGATACTTGCGGGCAAACTGGCGACGCGCGACGCAGGTAAGGATGTGCAACTGGATGATCCGGAATTGGCCGCGCAGGCTAATGTCGTCGTCGTCGGACATGGTCGATTTGGCCAGAATGTCGCACAAATCATGCAGGCGGCGGGACGCAGCGTGACGATAATCGATATCAATCCGGAGACCATCGATCTTTCCGAAGAATTCGGGCGAAAGGTGTTTTACGGCGATGGCACGCGTATCGATCTGTTGCACCGGGCAGGTGCGGAAAAGGCCTGTGCTATTTTCTTTTGCATCGACGACCGCAGTCTCGATGCGGAAACATTGATACCGGTGCGTGAAACTTTCCCGAATACCAAGATATTTGCGCGCGCTTATGACCGGCAGCAGCTGTTAAGTCTTATGCCGGATACCAGCATAGGGGTTGTTCGTGAGGTTTTCGAATCGTCGGTAAGGATGTCTGTCGATGCACTGAAGGCGCTAGGTACAAGCAAGGATATCATAACGAAAATCGTGACCGAATTTCGCCTGCGGGACAAAACGCGGCTTAGGGAGCAATACCAGACCGGCGACATGCACGCCGGGCAACATCACAGTTTCGGCGGCGACGAATCGGACGATTTCCTAATCGACTAACGCCGTGCTTCTTCGTCCAAAAACGCAGCGACATCACCCAATTGCACATCTTTGCTTAGGAAAGTCTGTCCGATGCTTCGTGCAAGCAAGAAGGGCAGGGCGCCGCTACTCATCTTCTTGTCGTGCATCATATAACCGACCAGCGCCGGGCCATCTGCCTTCGCACCTGCTTCGGCCAATGTCGTCGGCAGTCCAGCCCGTTTCAGAAGCGCGGCTACCCGAACAGCGTCATCCGCTGAACAAAGCCCCCGCCGCGCCGAATAGCGGAAGGCCAGCGCCATTCCGGCAGCAACCGCTTCGCCGTGAAATAATCTGTCCGAAAAGCCGGTATCGGCCTCCAGCGCATGGCCGAAAGTATGGCCGAGATTGAGCAGCGCCCGCGTACCATTTAGCTCTTTTTCGTCCGCCGCCACTATCCGCGCCTTAGCGGTCACCGAATGAACAATGGCATATTCACGCGCTGCCGTGTCTCCTCCAAAGAAGGCATCGAGATTACTATCGCACCAAGCGAAAAAATCCGGATCGTCGATCAAGCCATATTTCACGACCTCGGCAAAACCCGCCGCAAGTTGCCGACGGGGCAGCGTCGCCAAAACGTCGGGATCGATTATGACCAGCGACGGCTGATGAAACGCGCCGACCAAGTTCTTGCCCGCACCGCTGTTGATCGCTGTTTTGCCACCGACGCTGCTATCGACCTGCGCGAGTAAAGTCGTAGGAATTTGGATGAAGTTGCAGCCGCGCTTCACGATATGGGCGGCAAAACCGGTAATATCGCCAACCACGCCACCGCCGAGCGCAACGATGTGGTCGCTGCGTTCGACGTGGTTATCGAGTAGCCAGTCGGTAAGCATTTCCAATTGGGCCCAGCTCTTCGCCGTTTCGCCCGGTGGCATTACGAAGCGCGATACTTCGATCCCCGATGTCGCCATCGATGCACCAAAACGCGGCCAAACATGCTCTGCAACGTGCTCGTCGGTAACGACCAGCATCCTTCCAGATCGGACATACGGCATCACCGATGAACCCACCCGGTCAATCAGCCCACTTTCGACCATTATGTCGTAAGGTCGATCAGCCAAATCGACGGTTATCGTGGTCATTGTGTCAATGCTTTCAGTATGTTTTCGACCGTGCGTGTGTGCGGCGACGCATCGCTGCGGATGTGGATTTCGGCCTGTGCATATATCGGGTTTCGCACCGCGCCAAGCTCGGTGAGCACTTTCACCGGGTCGCGACCGCTTAACAGCGGACGGTGGTTACGCCGCGAAACCCGTTCCGCCAACACCATGATATCGGCATCGAGCCATATCGACCGGGTTCGCTCCAATATCAGAGTGCGGGTTTGCTGATTGATAAATGCACCGCCGCCGGTTGCAATTACCTTGGGTGCGCCATCGATCAGCCTTGCAATTACCCGCCGTTCGCCGTCACGAAAATAAGCCTCGCCAAAGCGTTCAAAGATTTCGGCAATGCTCATTCCCGCCGCAAGTTCGATTTCATCATCTGCGTCGACGAACGCAAGCCGCAACTGTTCAGCCAACTTGCGGCCGACGCTACTTTTGCCGACGCCCATCATTCCAACCAGCACTATAGGACGGTTGATCGGAACGTTCAGCCGTTCATGCGCATTGTCGCGGTGCTGGTCGTGATGTGAGGCCATTGCGATGAGGCCTATATATCGGCTAGGCGTAGCCGGAAAGCGATTTGCCGTTGTTCGGGATTCGACATAAATGAAACAGCAACCCGGCCAATGACAGGGCAATGGAGAGGTAATAGGCGATGGCAGATCATGTTCGCGGCATTGATGTCCATCATTGCCCTGCTATTTTGGCTGGAGTGGCTGGGCAGCGAACAACCGCAACGTCAAAGCGAAGTGCCGGTTTCTGTGCCGGAAACGAAAACAAAAACGGGTCCAAAAATTGACACATAAAGTGAAGAAGGCAGGATTGATGGCCGCAGGTGCTGCGGCGTTGATCTTTACGTTGCCTGCAATCGGACAGCAAGGACCGGAATCGCTATTGCCGGAGGGCTTCGGAGATCCGCCGCCGCCAACGCCGCCGACGACGACCAAGCCGCCCGCTACCGGACCTGTCGTTCCGGATACCACCGCGCCGAAACGTCCCGGACCGTCGTCCGCCGCAGAGCCCGACGAAGCAAACGATGAGGACGACGAAGAGGACGAGGACGATGAAGAACTCGTCATCCGTTATGACGTGCCTCCGGCCGCCAGACGGTCATTAACGGCGATCGGGATAATCTCCAAAGCTAATGGCGGGTTTGCGTCGGATGCATTCGGAGTCACTAAAGGACAGTTTCTAAAGCAGGCGCTGCGGCGCACATCCGCGCCGCTCGCATCGCGCTGGGGCATGATTATGGGCCGTCGATTACTGGCCAGCCGGACCGATACGCCGAGCGGAATCGATGGTGCCGACTGGACTGCGGAACGCGCATGGCTTCTGCTCCGGATGGGCGAT
>JANONL010000200.1:0-9566 GCA_031420815.1 Sphingomonadales bacterium
CAGCGTGACATCGACGCTGCCAAGTTGCTGGTCAGCATTGAGGGCATGTTGTTCCTGAAAAGCATCGGCCTCGACGACGTGAACGCCAAGGCGCTTTTATAATTTGTTTCACGCGAAGAACGCGAAGTGCGCGAAGGGGAAAGTAAATGGACGTTGAGGAGATCGCCGCCATTGCGGTTGATTGCGGGTTGAAGGTGCATCAGGGTCTTGGGCCAGGTATGCTCGAATCAGCATATGAAGCGATTATGTCAGCCGTGCTAATAAGCAGAGGCTTGGTTGTCGAACGCCAGAAAATCATTCCCATTCGCTTTAATGACCTCATTGTCGACGATGGATTTCGTGCCGACCTCGTCGTCGAAGGAAAATTACTGATTGAATTGAAATCTGTAGAAAGATTGGCACCGGTTCATGGCAAGCAAGTTTTAACCTATCTAAGATTCATGGATTTGCCCGTAGGCCTGTTGATGAACTTTGGCGCGGCTACCTTTCGTGAGGGACTCCGGCGAATAGTAAACCAACATGTGGATACCGGATCTTCACGCTTGAGGATCAATCGACTGGATTAGGTAAACTAACTTCTTCGCGACCTTCGCGTTCTTCGCGTGAAATATCTTTAATCAAGCGCCCGCGTTTTTCCGAGCAACAGCTCTTTGACATCAACATTGGCTTTAAAGCTTGCGAACAGCAAATAGGTGCACAGAAACGGCGCGCCGAGTGGGAAAATAATAATCCCAAAAAGCAAACCAAGCGGTGAGAAATTATGCCGCCACATGAGCCAGGTCGAGCCGAGGATCAGGAAAGCGGCAAAATCCATATTGAACTGGCCTGGCCATTCCATTGTTGCGATGTCGTTAAAATACACCTGTAGAAAGTTCCAGCCATGATCGACCACAACAAAGGCTGTGTAGCCGCCGACGATCACAATGATCGCTACGAGCAGTAAACGGAATGAAGTCATTTCAAGTCCTCCCTATTCATCATGATGGCCAGCACCAGCGCGACGCCCGCGCCCCAAAATATTGCGGCTGCTCCTTCGACCAACAGCGCAGCGTCAGTCCCGTAAAGCGCCGGAAACCAAGAATGGGCGATGCCGTCGAGGAGCAGAGCGGTGGCGGTAACGACCGCGATCCCGACTGTTGTCTGGTCACTCCGCAGCTTTGCTAACGGCCGGGCCGCGATGATTGCGGGTACCGTTCCGGGAATGACCAACACATAAGTCAAAAGGCCCCATCCGCCATCAAGTGCCCCCATCGGTCCGAGCATCCGGACCAAGATTGCGGCGGCAAACCACAACACAGAGCCATAGATTACCAAAATAGTGGTTTGAGTCGCCGTTAGTTTTTGCGGACTGCTGCCGGGTCGGGTGGACATTCGCATTCTCCTGCAAAAGAGCATGCCATCCGAATATAGAAATGTAGCGAGTGCTACAACAATTATTTTCTGTCGGTTAGTTCAATCCACGTCGGCGCATGGTCGCTCGCCTTTTCGCGGCCACGGTGTTCCTTATCGACGCCGCATGACACCAGCCGGTCCGCCACCGCCGGGCTGAGCAACAAATGGTCGATGCGAAAACCATGGTCGCGTTGCCAGGCACCTGCCTGGAAATCCCAGAAGGTCCAGATGCCGCCTTGCGGATAATGGCTAGCCAGCGCATCGGTCCAGCCGTCGGCAAGCAGCGTGCGATACGCGGCAATACTTTCGGGCTGACGCAGTGCGTCGTCGAGCATAGCCGTGGGTACCCAGATGTCTTGCGGGGTCGGGATGACGTTGTAATCACCTGCCAGCACAGCCGAAATCTCGGCCTGCATCAACTCGGATGCGCGCGCACGTAGCCGCTTCATCCAGCCAAGCTTGTAATCGAACTTCGGCCCCGGTTGCGGGTTGCCGTTAGGCAGATAGATCGTGGCAACGCGGACACCGTGCACGTCCGCCTCAAGATAGCGTGACTGCTCGTCTTCGGGGTCGCCGGGAAGGCCGCGCTGCGTTTCGACTGGCTGGGCATCGCGCGCCAATATCGCAACGCCATTAAAGCTCTTCTGGCCGTGCCAGATCGCGCCATAGCCGATGCGTTCGAATTCCGACACGGGGAAGCCTTCATCTTGCGATTTGACTTCTTGCAGGCAAGCAACGTCGGGTTTGGTTTCTTCCAGCCATTCGAGCAGGCGGGGCAGGCGGGCTTTGACGCCGTTGATGTTGTAAGTGGCGATGCGCATTGCCTCTCACTAGAGGCAATGCGTCAATGCATCAAACCGAAAAGCTGGACCCGCAACCGCAGCCAGAGGCGGCTTGCGGGTTGGTTACCTGAAACGCCTTGCCGCCCAAGGACTCGACGAAATCGACGGCAGACCCGCGCACCAGATCAAGGCTGATCGGATCGACAACCAATGTCGCGTCGGCACCCCCTGCAACGATGTCATCGGCTTCGACCGCATCGGCCAAACCAAAGCGGTACTGAAAACCGGAACAGCCGCCGCCGTCGACCGACAGCCGCAATATCGACGGCTTGCCCAGCTTGGTTGCAATTTCGGCAACGCGGCGCGCAGCATTGTCTGTCATGGAAATGACTTGTTGGTCGGTCATATATTTAATGTAGCGACGGGTGGGCATAAAGAAAAGGGGCGGTAAAACTTTCGTTCTACCAGCCCCCAAGATTACACCCTCTCCCAAAGGTGATGCGTTTAGTTGGACTGCTTACTCGCTTTCGGCAGGTCCACCCATGGCTTTGCTATCAGTATGTCTCGAAGCAATCAAGATATTTGCATTTGTATCGATAGCTTTCACGGGCGATAAAAAAGCCACCGGATTGATGGCTTCGCCTGCGACCCGCACTTCATAGTGGAGGTGGCTACCGGTGGAACGTCCCGTGGAGCCCATATAGCCCAGTATGTCACCTTTTTTGATGCGCTGACCGGCGGCGACATTCATCGCCGAAAGATGGCCATAACGGGTTTGCACTGCATTACCGTGGTTGATTTCGACAAATTTGCCGTAACCGTTAACCCACTGCGCGCGACCGATCATGCCGTCGGCGGTTGCGTAAATCGGTGTGCCAACCGGGCCGGGGATATCGATACCCTTGTGATTACGGCTGGCACCGCGCGTGGGCGCGCCGCGATACCCATAACCGCTGGAAAATTTCATGATCTCAACCGGGTTGATAGATGGGACCGCAACTTCGACCTTTGTGCCAAGACCGTTGATCTGACCCCAGCTCGCGCTCAACGCACGAAATTCCGGGTCAGACACACCCAACGCGGTCTGGTTTGCCTTAACATCTTCGGGCGAAACCCGGAAACTGTCGGACGTCGTTGCTGCTGCTGAGTTGGCCATCGCTGGAGTTACCATCGCCGAAGCGAGAAATGCCATGCCAAGCGTAGACACAAACTTTAAGGTCAGTGATTGGCCATTGGCCAAAGCGCTGCGAACCATACGTGTACGTACCTTTTGTTGCGACCCACGCTAGAGCGCAGCCCCGAGTTTTTACAAGGCAGTTGATCTGCCCACCCCTTATGAGAGGATAGGTGACGGAGGCATCGGGTGATTGCAACCTGCGTGTCATAATCGCGGGACAAAGCGCCGCTCAAACGGGTTGAAACGTGAAATGCGGAGGAACATTGCGGAAAAAATGGCGGTGACACGGCGTTTTTGACGCTCGGGGGCTTACGCAGCTCCACAAACCATTAACTGTATTAAACAAGCTTTGTTCCACCATGAATCGCGGTCAACGGTAATTTTTACGTCAAAAACCTTTCGCCCAAAGTAGCGAATCGGCTCCCGATGGTTAATTATTTCAGCTGTTGTGCTGCGGACAGAACCTCTTCGGCGTGTCCGGCGACCTTCACCTTGCGCCAAATATGTACAACTTTGCCATCATTCCCGACCAGAAAGGTCGCGCGTTCGATGCCCATGTAGCTTCGGCCATACATTGATTTTTCGACCCAAACCCCCATCTGCTCGGTGGCGTCGCTCGCTTCATCGGACAACAAGGTAACGGTCAGGCCGTATTTCGCGGCAAATTTGGCGAGCTTTGCGGGTTTGTCCTTCGACATGCCGTAAACCTTGCAGCCGATTTTCGCGAACGCATCGGAAAGCGCGGAAAATCCCTGACCTTCTTTGGTGCAGCCTGGTGTGTCTGCCTTGGGGTAGAAATACAGGACAAAGGGCGCGGGCAGGGTTGCGAGATTTACGGATTTAACTTCGCTATCAAGCACATCGATAACGGGGAGCTTATCATTCACGTCAGTCATTGCATCATCCTTGTCAAAAATCGCGTGGCCCAAGCAACGCTGTCCATGCGTCCACAATCACCGCTTGCGCGGCGTTTATCGCACGCGTCAAATCTTCCCAATTGTCGAACTCCAGGCTGCGCGCGATCAGCATTTGGGCTGGCTCCGGTGGCGCCGCGCAATCGGGCGCGATGAGCCGGACCAGAACGAGCAAGCGGCTGAGCAGACGATCTGCATCGGCAAAATCCTGATGAAGAAGGCCGGCATCTAGCAGCATCTTTATTGCCTCGCCTAATTGCGGGCACAAGCCCTGGCCCGTTTTCAACTGAAGAGTGTGAACGATGAATTCGATGTCGACTAGGCCACCGGGCAGCAATTTAACATCGAGTTCGCCCTTGGGCTTTTTGTGCTCCTCCATGTCGCGGCGCATCTGGATGATATCGGGTATCAGAATGCCGGGGTCGCGTTCGGCGTGCAACACGGTCCGGATCACCGCATCGACGTCGGCTTTTGCCTCTGCCGAACCGTAAACGACCCGCGCCCGCGTCAGCGCCATATGCTCCCACGTCCACGCGCTTTTGCGCTGATACTGCTCGAAGCTGTCGACCGAAGCGCACAGCAGCCCGTCTGCACCCGATGGCCGAAGCCGGGTATCGACCTCGTATAGCGCGCCCGACGCGGTCGCCACCGTTAACGCAGCAATCACCCTTTGCGCCAGCCGGTTAAAATATTGCGTCGCGCCCAAGACCCGGTCGCCGTCGGATTCCGCTGCATAATTGCCGGTGAACAGCAGGATAAGATCGAGGTCCGATGCATGCGTCAGCGCCTCGCCGCCCAGACGACCGAGCGCCAGGATAACCATTTCGCCGCCGGGAACTCTGCCATGTGCTTTTTCAAACTCGGCGATTGTCGCATTGGTCAGGACGCGCAGCGCGGCTTCGGCCAAATGGGCGTAGCTTTTTGCAATCGCCAGCGCATCGCTGCGCCCCTCGACCAACTGCACACCCAAGGCAAAGCGCTTCTCACCGACAAAGGCGCGGACAATATCGAGCAACGATTGGTAGTCGGCATCAATCGTTCGCGCCTCGATGGCTGCGATCAACCCCTCCGTGTCGCCCGGCAGGTCCATCGCGCTGCTGTCGATCAGCGCGTCCAGATATTCGCTGTTTCGCCCCAATGCTTCCGCCAGCGTTGGTGCGTAGCTCAGTATGTCGCCTACGAGTTGCAAAAGCGCCGGTCTGGCCTCCAGCAACCGGAACACGTTGATCGCGCTCGACATGCTTTCGATCATGTTGTCGAAACGGGCGAGCGCCTTCTCGGGATCCGGCGCCTTTGCCATCGCCGCCATGATTGCGGGTAAAACCGCCTCGAACGCCTCGCGCGCCGAAGAACTGCGGACGGCACGGATTTTGCCGCTGCGCCAACGGGCCATGCGTTGCATCACCGGGGCCGGGTCGTCATATCCCAAATCGCGCAGTTGCTCTTCGAGAGGCAGGCCCTCGTCGGCCATCTTCGGGCTGTCGGTGCCATTTTCATCGACCATCCGGTCATAGATGCTGGCGACTTCGGCGGTTACCGGGCGAAGCAAAGCCAGCAATTCATCGCCGTTCGCCAACCCATGCAATCGCGCGACCGCATCGCGAATATCCGGGTTTTCCGGAATGCTGTGCGTTTGCCGGTCACTGTGCATTTGTAACCGGTGTTCGACGGTTCGTAGCGTTTCGTAAGCAGAGCATAAAGTCGATGCTTCGCTTTGCTTGATCCATCCGGCATTGCCCAAAACCGCCAGCGCGGTGCGCGTATCGGCGACGCGGAGTACCGGGTCACGGCCACCGTGGATCAACTGGTGGGCTTGCGCAAAAAACTCGCACTCGCGAATGCCGCCATGCCCGCGTTTGACATCAAAGCCGGGACCGAGCGTTTGGCCCTTGCTGTAATGCCCCCGGATTTGCGCGGTCATCGCGGTAATGTTTTTGAGCTGTCCGAAATCAAGCGACTTGCGCCAAATAAAGGGCTGGATGGTCTTCAGGAAATAGTCGCCAAGCGTGCGGTCGCCAGCACAGACCCGCGAGCGGATGAACGCCGCCTGTTCCCATGCAAGTGCGCTGGACTCATAATAGCCGATAGCGGCCTCGACCGGCAAGACTATCGGGCTGACTTCGGGCGAGGGTCGCAACCGCATATCGACGCGAAAGACATAACCATGCTCGTCGAGCGCTGACAAAAGTTCGATCACCCGCCGTCCATAACGCACCGCCGCCTCGGCAACATCATCGCGTTCGCGGTGGGGCAGGGTTTGGGGGTCGAACAGGAAAATGGGATCGATATCCGAGGAGTAATTGAGTTCGCGCCCACCATGTTTACCAAGCGCAATGACCGCAAAGCCCCGATTGATCGCGCCGGGCATCCGTTCTTCGATGGCGGCAGCAATCGCGGCGTCGAGTGCATGATCGGCGAAGTCGGACAGGATGCGGGTGATGCGGGTCAAATCCCAGATACCCGCGAGGTCTGCTATCCCTGTGACCAACGCCACGCCCTGTCGTTGCAGGCGGAGCGTGGTGGCGACCTTGTCACCGGTTCGGGCGAGAGCGCTTGCCAAGGCTGCATTAAAATCGCCCGCTTCGATCATCGGCATCAGGTCAGGATTGCGCTCGATTAGCCCGGCGAGGAACGGGCTGTTGGTTTTTGCCCTTCCGATGGCCTCTCCCACAATAGCCACAATCTACACTTTGTCATTCCCGCGAACGCGGGAATCCATGGTCTGAGTTATGGATTGTGGAAGGATTTTCATTTCCCCATATACTCCTGCCGGAAGTCGCTGGCAAACGCGGCAAACCGCCCCTCCGCAATTGCCGTCCTCATGTCCGCCATCAGCATCTGGTAATAATGCAGATTATGTTGTGTCATTAGCATCGCGCCCAATATCTCGCCCGAACGGATCAGGTGATGGACATAGGCGCGCGTCCAAGTCGTGCACACCGGACAGGTGCATTTCTCGTCTAGCGGTCCTTGATCTTCCGCAAATTTAGCGTTGCGGACGTTGATCGCGCCTTGGTGGGTGAAAGCCTGCCCGTTGCGGCCAGACCGCGTTGGCAAAACGCAATCGAACATATCATTGCCGCGCTCGACCGCGCCGACCAGATCGTCGGGCTTGCCGACACCCATCAAATAACGCGGCTTGTCGGCGGGGAGTTGATCGGGTGCATAATCAAGGCAACCCAACATCGCCTCCTGCCCTTCGCCAACGGCCAATCCGCCCACAGCATAGCCGTCAAAGCCGACGTCGATCAGCGCATCAGCCGAGCGCTGGCGCAATGCCTCGTCAAGCGAGCCCTGCTGGATGCCGAACAAACCGGCACGTTCAGCATGTTCGCCACCCGCATTAAAGGCATCGCGTGACCTTTTCGCCCAGCGCATCGATAGCTCCATCGACTTGATCGCGTCGTCGCGGCTTACCCCGTTTGCCGGACACTCATCGAATGCCATGACAATGTCCGACCCCAAAAGCCGCTGGATTTCCATCGAACGTTCGGGGCTCAGCATATGCTTCGATCCGTCGAGATGGCTCTGGAACGATACGCCTTCCTCGGTGATTTTGCGCAACGCAGACAGGCTCATCACCTGATAGCCGCCGCTGTCGGTCAGTATTGGGCGGTCCCAGCCGGAAAATTTGTGCAAACCGCCAAGCCTAGCAACGCGTTCTGCACCGGGGCGAAGCATTAGGTGATAGGTGTTGCCTAAAATGATGTCAGCACCGGTCGCACGTACTTCGGCGGGGCGCATGGCTTTGACGGTGGCCGCTGTGCCAACGGGCATGAAGGCGGGCGTTCGTATCTCGCCGCGCAGCATGGAGATGGTGCCGGTGCGCGCTTTGCCGTCGGTTGCGGCGATATTGAATGTGAATCGAGCTGTCATTGCAAACGCGCATAGCATTCTCTTGGCCGTTGGGAAGCGGCTGGTGCCAATCGGCTGTCCGCGATATGATCCACACATGGGGCATAATATCAAACAACTGCATAGCCTTGCGACCGCTCTGATCCTGGCGGGCGCGGTCACGGCGTGTGGTGATGGCGTGACCGAGGTTAAATTTGATGCCAAAGACCGGGGGCTAACCATGCCCGAGCCCAAGCGTGCCGCGCGGGAGAAATGCTACGGGATTGCTATCGCGCAATATAATGATTGCGCCGCCGGTGCAGGCACCGATTGTGCGGGAACGGCTGCGAAGGACCATATGCCCGACCGGTGGAAATATGTGCCGACAGGCAGCTGTGCAGGGTTGGGCGGCTCGCTCAAAGCAGGAAAAGCTTTGAAATAGGGGTTCACGCCGCCGCTTTCCGCCCCCATATAGCAATCATGACTCATTATACTGATCCGCGCAGCTATCTCTATCAACCCGGCCTTCTCGACCCCGATGGTGCGCAGCGTATTACGCGTGACGCGTTGAAGAATTGCGATGACGGTGAGCTGTATCTGCAATATAGTGCCAGCGAGAGCTTTGGCTTCGACGATGGTCGGCTGAAAATGGCGGATTATTCGACGGGTTCGGGTTTCGGCCTGCGCGGTGTGTCGGGTGAAATGACCGGATTTTCCCACGCTAATGATTTGAGCGAATCCGCCATCCGCCGGGCTGGAGAAACGTTGAAATTGCTCGATCCTGCTAAAGACCAACCGGCAGCGCCGCCGCGCAAGAACAACCGGCATCTTTACACCGATGGCAATCCGCTTGAACTCGTGCCGTTTGCCGAAAAGGTTGCTTTGTGCCAGCAAATCGACGCCGCCGCCCGCGCCCGTGACCCGCGCGTGGCGCAGGTCAGCGTCGGCCTGTCGGGCAGCTGGACCGTCGTTGAAGTCGTCCGTGCTGACGGTTTTGTTGCTACCGACATCCGGCCCTTGGTGCGCTTGAACGTCAGTATCGTTGCCGAAGAAAATGGGCGCCGTGAAACCGGTACTTATGGTTTTGGCGGGCGCTATCTCTACGGCAAATTGTTTGAAGATGCGCAGTGGGACCACGCAATTGACGAGGCGTTGGCACAGGCGCTTACCAACCTGCGTTCGGTCGCCGCGCCCGCAGGCGAAATGACCGTGTTGCTTGGCCCCGGCTGGCCCGGTGTGTTGCTGCACGAGGCGGTCGGCCACGGCCTCGAAGGAGATTTTAACCGCAAAGGCAGCAGTGCTTTCTCCGGCAAGATCGGCCAGCGCGTCGCTGCTCCGGGTGTCACCGTGGTCGATGATGGCACGATGCTGAACCGGCGCGGGTCGTTGTCGATTGACGACGAAGGCACGCCGACGCAGGAAAATGTCCTGATCGAGGACGGCATATTGAAGGCCTATATGCAGGAC
>JANONL010000201.1:0-6664 GCA_031420815.1 Sphingomonadales bacterium
ACTTCGGCGCGCGTCGGCGACGGAGAGGTTATCATCGACTCGAGCATCTGCGTCGCCACAACCACGGGCTTTCCCATCCGCCGAGCAGTGCTGACGATTTTCTTTTGCAGCGACGGCACCTGTTCAGGCGGCAACTCCACCCCCAAATCGCCCCGCGCTACCATCACGGCATCGGCAAGCTCAAGGATTTCCTCGAGACGGCCAATTGCCGCCGGCTTCTCGATTTTGGCCAGCAAAGCAGCCTTGCCCCCGATCAGCTTCTTGCCCTCGGCCACATCTTCGGGCCGCTGAACAAATGACATCGCGATCCAGTCCACACCCTGCGCTACGGCAAAGGCGAGGTCCGACCGGTCTTTCTCGGTCAGCGCCGCCACCGGCACGACGACGTCGGGCACATTCAGCCCCTTGCGGTCCGACAGCGCGCCGCCGACCTCGACCCGCGTTTCGATTCTCGTCGGGCTGACCGTCAACACGCGCAGCACCAGCTTGCCATCATCGAGCAGCAACCGTGTACCCGGCTCCAGCGCCGCGAAAATTTCGGGATGCGGCAAATGCACGCGGGTCGCGTCGCCACCGGCAGTATCGGTATCCAGTGTAAAATTATCGCCGGTCTTGATCTCGACCTTGCCAGCGGTGAATTTGCCAATGCGCAATTTCGGTCCCTGCAAATCAACCAATATCGTCGTCGGACGGCCATATTTTTTTTCAAGCCCGCGAATATGGTCGACTAGCGCAGCTTTATCCGCCTGCTCGCCGTGGCTCATGTTGATGCGAAAGGCGTCGTAACCGGCCAAGAACAGCTTTTCGATCATCTCCTGCGTATCACTGGCAGGGCCGAGCGTGGCCAATATGCGCACCTTGCGGTCACGCGGTTTCGAATATTCGGTCAAGCATCCGCTCCATATGCTGGAAATCGTTATTGGAAGGGCTATAGCACAGCGGACTCAGGGCGGAAGGCCTTGGATGGAACAGGAATAGCTATTCATGGACAAAGAAATTACGGACGCAGCCGCAGCCGCAGCATTTCGTCGCTTGGTTGCGCATTTGCAGCACCGGCATGACGCCGAAAATATCGCTCTGATGGGCCTTGCCGGGTTTTGCCGCAACTGTCTCGCCGATTGGGTGATCGAGGCGGACAGCGGACTCACGAAGGACGAGGCGCGCGAGCTCATCCACGGTATGCCTGCCGCCGAGTGGAAAGCAAAATATCAGAGCGAGGCGACGCCCGACCAATTGCAACGCATGAACGAAAGCGTGGCAAAAAATGCGCATTGACCGTGCCGGATCGCAAGCGTGAACGGCATCGGTGATTGCGGATACATCTACGGTTGCAATGTAGGATTTGAAATGACAGCCTTGGGGTTGCTCTTTGACATGTGAATATTATTCCCAAAACGGCCAGCGCGCTGACGGGGAAAACAGGCGTTTTTCTTTTTTCTTTTATAGTAGTGTCCACTTTGACCACTTATCGCTCTAGGCGACGAGCCGGAATGTAGGAAATCGCGCATGCCAATGCTTTAGGATTATGCCCGGGCAAAGAAAGGCACACGGTTTATTTATTCAGCGGCAAAGCTTAAGGCCAAGCCGACCGATTCGGGGCAACCTGCCCCACCCGATACAACAGGAGAATATTATGGCCGAAGGCAATATCGCCGCCGATCAACTGCGTCTTTTCATCGAACGCATCGAGCGTCTGGAAGAAGAGAAAAAGGGCATCGCCGACGACATCCGCGACGTTTACAGCGAAGCGAAGAGCCAAGGCTATGACGCGAAAATTATGCGCCAGATTGTACGGTTGCGTAAGATGACAAACGACGACCGCGCGGAAATGGAAGCGATTTTAGATACTTACAAATCGGCGTTGGGGCTGGCATAAGCGTTCCTCAATTCATTATTCCCAACGGGCAGGTTGATCGGAGATCAGATGATTCGCGATGCTGTAAATCTCATCATTTCCGGTGTCGTTTCACGCAAGCTTTGGATTATTGCATTCATCGCCAACGTCGGCACAATGAGCAGCTTTGCATTCTTTGACGTCGGGGCGGATGCCGATCCGGATATAGGTTTCTTGGGATTGCTAGCTATTGGTTTGATTATTGGCGTAGTTGCCATATTCGTCACTTCGTGGATGCTTACCCGCGCCCTAGCGCGGACTAAATATGATGAGCAGGGCGGCGTCGGCGCTTGGATTGGTTGGGGCGTAGTTTCAACTACGCCCATTATGCTCGCTGCGATATTGCTATATTTCACTTTCGAGGAACAGCCGCACTGGTTGATCGTCTCCATTATCCTTGAGATTTCGATGTGTATTACATCTCCGTTTTTGGTCCTTGCAGCCGGTAGGGCGATCAACCGCAATGGGCCTCAAACCCGTAGTATTCTCAATTATTGGCTGGGTCGCTACGGTCGATTGTTCTTCGGATATTTTGTAGCGGCAGTTCCGCTTACGCTCATTGCCGATGCCATTGGTGAGTTTGGTCGCGCAACCCCGACCAATTTAGTTTTGACAGGACTCGCATCTGCAATATTGTATTTCTGTAGTTCGATACTGGTTATTGCAGTAACCGTAGTCGCTTACCGCGAAGCGGAGGCCGGTCGGCCATCAACGGCGCGCTAAACCACCCCGCTTGCTCTCGTCCCCGTCCCTGATGTAAGGGCGCGCCTTCAATTCACTTTAGCCGGAAAAGAAAAGAGCCATGGCAGGCCATAGTAAATTCAAGAATATCCAACACCGCAAAGGTGCGCAGGACAAAAAGCGGTCGGCGCAGTTTTCCAAGCTTAGCCGTGAAATCACCGTGGCGGCCAAAATGGGCATGCCCGACCCTGACATGAACCCGCGTCTGCGGCTCGCGGTCAATGCGGCCAAGGCGCAGTCGATGCCAAAGGATAATATCCAGCGCGCCATCGACAAGGCAATTGGCGGCGATGCGGAGAACTACGAAGAAATCCGCTATGAAGGCTATGGCCCCGGCGGCGTTGCTGTGATTGTCGAGGCGCTGACCGATAACCGCAACCGCACCGCGACCAATGTCCGCACCGCGTTTTCCAAGAATGGCGGAAATCTGGGCGCATCTGGTGCAGTTTCGCATGGCTTCGACCGTATGGGACTGATTACCTATCCTGCCCGCGTCGGCGACGGCGACATGGTGTTCGAAGCGGCGTTGGAGGCGGGCGCCGAAGATGTTTCGTCGAGCGATGACGAGCATGAAATCTGGACCGCGATGGATAGCTTGCATGAAGTTGCCAAGGCGCTCGAAGGCACATTGGGCGAAGCGGAAAGCGCCAGCCTTGCGTGGAAACCGCAACTGAGCGTCGATGTCGATCTGGACAACGCCGCGACCTTGCTTAAACTGATTGACGCTTTGGAAGAGGATGACGACGTCCAATCCGTGTGGGGCAATTATGATATGTCCGACGAGGTTATGGCGAAGCTGGGATGATCATATTGGGGCTGGACCCCGGTCTTGGTACCACCGGCTGGGGTGTTATCCGTAAGGAAGGCAACCGCCTGTCGCATATCGACAATGGCGAGATTGCCACCGACGCAAAATTGCCGCTGGCCAACCGGCTGCTGCTGCTTGATGCGAAACTCAGCGCCGTCATCGAAACCTTCCGCCCCGATGCGGTCGCGGTTGAGGAGGTGTTCGTGAACAAAAACCCGCAATCGACGCTGAAGCTTGGCCAAGCACGTGGCGTGGTTTTGCTGGGAGCAGCCAAGGCGCGCGTCGTGGTCACCGAATATGCCGCGCGGCTGGTCAAGAAATCCGTGGTCGGCACGGGCAAGGCCGAAAAAGAGCAGATTCAAGCGATGCTGCGGATATTGTTGCCGGGGCTAAAACTGGCGGGGCCGGATGCCGCAGATGCGCTGGCGGTGGCGATCACCCATGCGCATCATATGCGCTGAGCATTAGTTCAGCGCAAAAACCAGCCGCGCGCCGATAAAGTCCAAACCCGGATTCTGCCTGCTGAACAGCGTTGCATTACTGACATGCAACCAGTTGAGTTCGAACGCCGTACGCTCGGAAATCTTCGTCCCCAGCGCGATTTCGGGTGCGAACAGCACACGCGAGCCCAGATCGATTCGCGTGCCATCGGCGCGGACCTCGTTGATCCTGTCGTCGTGCAGCGCCAGCCCGATACTGGGCCGCACATAGAATTTGTCGCCGAATTTCCAGCTAAGCCCTGCGGCGACAAGACTGGTATTGCCATTGAGGCTTACCTGCCCGTGCAGATATGCCGACGGGGTGCCAATCAGCTTCAAACCTTCTATCGGCACGCTGCGAATACCGATCTGCACATCGCTGCCCTGTTCACCGGTTTCCAACGTGAAGGGGGTATCTACGCCATGAAAACTCGTGCCGACATAGACTTCCTGCGCCCGCGCAGTGGTAGGCATGGCCGCTGCCAAACCGAACAGACATATCCCGATAAATGAATGCATTATGCAACCCCCTTGCTTGAACCGAACGGCCATTAGTGCGCGGTCGCTTTCGCAAAGGTGAATAAGCGGCGTTCGCGCGATGTTCTCTTTTGCTTGCCCTAGAGTCCGCCGCGCGCTAACCGTCGCCATTGAAGGGGCGGACATGATCGCAAAGCTTTATGGCCGGATTGACGAAACGGGCGCTGACCATCTGGTGATCGACGTATCGGGCGTCGGCTATCTGGTGCAGGCAAGCGCGCGGACATTGGCGGCTTTGGGCAAGGCGGACGACTTCGCCACGGTGTTCACCGAAATGCAAGTCAGCGAAAACGACATGCGCCTTATCGGCTTTGCCACCAAAGAAGAACGCGACTGGTTCCGGCTGCTTACCGGCGTGCAGGGTGTCGGCGGCAAGGTCGGGCTGGCTATCCTGTCCGCGATCGAACCCGCAGATCTGGCGCTCGCCATCGGCAGCGGCGATGCGGCGATGGTCGCACGCGCAAACGGCGTCGGGCCGAAACTGGCCAGCCGGATCGTTAACGAGCTTAAGGACAAGGTCGGCGCGCTGGCAGGCATCGGCGGCGGCGCGAAGCTGATCGCAGGCGCGGCCAGCGGTAGCCATGCCAGCGACGCAATGTCGGCGCTCGCCAATTTGGGCTTCAAACCCGGCGAGGCGGGAAGCGCGGTGGCGCAGGCGGTTGAGGAGCTTGGCCCGGATGCGACACTGGATGCTCTAGTGAGACTGGCGTTGAAGAGGGCTTCGCGGTGAGTCCTTACGTCTTCTCCTCACAGCTCCGTCACCCTGAACTTGTTTCAGGGTCCATCTGGAAGTTAGCCCTGCCCAATCGGCGGCAAACCCAATCCCACCGCAAGATCAACCCAATGCGGATTTTTGGCATTGATAAGGTTGATTTTCCAAGGACGATGCCAGTTTTTCAACTGCTTCTCGCGCGCAATGGCGGCTTGCATCGCGCCAAAGACTTCAAAATGCACAAGGCGATATATCGAATATTTGGAAGTGTGCCCGGGCGTAAGGCCGCCCCTGTGCTGGGAAATACGCTTCAAAAGATCAGATGTAACGCCGATGTAAAGCGAACCGTAGAGCTTGCTGGCAAGAATATACACGCACGGTTGCTTTTCCTGTCTCATCGACCGGGCATAGCTGCAAAATGGACCCTGACACAAGTTCAGGGTGACGGGTTGGGGATGGGCGGGAAATGACAAGCCACCGCACTGGCACCTGCCGCTGCGGCCAGCTTTCTGCCATCTGCACCGGCGAACCGGTCCGCGTCTCGGTCTGCCATTGCTATGATTGCCAGAAACGCAGCGGGTCAGCCTTTGCGGCGCAGGCGCGGTTTCCGGCGGATGCGGTGACGATTAGCGGCGAGCATAAAGTCTATGAGCATGTCGGCGACAGCGGCAATAAAGCCGATTTCCATTTCTGCCCGACCTGCGGATCGACGCTCTGGTATCACGCCCGTCCGCATCGCGAACTGTTCGCCATTGCCATTGGCGCGTTTGCCGACAAGGACTTCCCGGCACCGCATTACTCGGTATGGGAGGAACGCAAGCATCCTTGGGTGACAATCGACGGCGAGGGTATGGAGCATCATGACTGAGACAAGGCGCTCTGGCTTTGCAATGGACGGAGGCGTAAGATGTCGGCGCGAAAGGAAATATCATGCAAGTAACTGCTGTTTTAACTCCGGCCGAAGAGGGCGGCTATGTCGCGCATAATCCGGAAACCGGGACGGTGAGCCAAGGCCAGACAATCGAGGAAGCCATCGCAAATCTGCGCGAAGCGGTTGAGTTGTATCTCGAAGAATTTCCGATGACCTTCCACGGCGCGCCTTTGGTGACGACATTCGACGTGCTGGCGCATGCCTAAACTGCCGGTGCTATCCGGCGCGGAAGTTGTGAAAATGCTTGAGCGACTGGCTTTCGAGCATGTCCGCCAGCGAGGCAGCCACATAATCATGCGACGCGGAAGCGCTGGCACGGTTGTGCCCCTGCACAAGGAACTGAAAACAGGAACCTTGGCAGGAATTATCCGGCAGGCTGGGCTGACACAGGACGAGTTTTTGAAAGCAGCGCAGTGAGCTTAGACGACCGCATCACCACCCCCGACAAACGGCCCGAGGACGTCGATGCGGCGCTTCGTCCGAAAACGCTTGCGGAGTTTATCGGACAGGCGGCGGCGCGTGATAATCTGCGCGTGTTTATCGAGGCCGCCAAAGGTCGCGG
>JANONL010000202.1:0-1565 GCA_031420815.1 Sphingomonadales bacterium
CAATGCGGCGCGATTGCCGCGATTACCTCTGTGTTGTGGATCGCCATCGGCTACAGCCTCGCTTTTTCCACCGATGGCGGCGAATTTCTGGGTTCAGCGCAAAATTTCATGTTCAACAACATGCTCGCGGTGCGCGAGGGTCAATCGATTGGCGAACTGGTTTTCGGCCTGTTCCAGATGACATTTGCGGTCATCACTCCTGCATTGATCGTCGGCGCATGGGTCGAGCGCGCGCGCTTTGGCTGGGTCGTGGCGTTCAGCGCATTGTGGTCGCTGCTGGTTTATGTTCCCGTGACGCGCTGGGTGTGGGGCGGCGGGTTCCTCGCTGACCAGGGCGTCATCGATTTTGCCGGCGGCATCGTTGTGCATACCACCGCAGGTGTGTCGGCATTGGTCGTGGCGCTGATGCTCGGCAAACGCATCGGCTTTCCCAAAACATTGATGCTGCCGCACAGCCCGTCGCTGACCGTCGTGGGCGCAGGCCTGTTATGGGTCGGCTGGTTCGGTTTCAACGGCGGATCGGCGCTTACAGCGAGCGATGACGGTGCCGCAGCAGCCATCATCAACACGCATATGGCGGCGTCGGTCGCGGCATTGGTGTGGCTGCTGATCGAGCGGATCAAGGTCGGCAAATCGACCGCAGTCGGCTTTGCCACCGGCGCAGTTGCAGGGCTGGCGACGATTACGCCAGCCGCCGGTTCGGTGGGGCCTGGCGGTGCGGTGATCATCGGGTCATTGGCGGGTATGGTCTGCTTCTGGTTTGTCGGCCTTATAAAAGGCAAGCTCAAAATCGACGACTCGCTCGACGTGTTCGCAGTCCACGGTGTCGGCGGGATCATGGGTTCGGTGTTACTCGCGGTGTTCGCATCGGAAAGCTTTGGCGGCGTCGGCTATGCCGAAGGTGCAGGCATGGCGTCGCAGCTGTGGATACAGCTAAAGGCCGTCGCAATCGTTGCGGTCTGGTCGGCGGTCGCCACGCTCATCATCGGCTATATGGTGTCGATGGTCCTGCCGATGCGGGTTTCCGAAGACGCAGAACGCGATGGGCTGGATATCGCCAGCCACGGCGAACGGGCATGGGATCTGGATTAGCACCACCAAATCCTCCCTATTTTGTAAAAATGGGGAGGTGGCGCGCTGGAGCGAAGCGGAGGCGTGACGGAGGGGCATTCGCCGCTGCTGGCCCCTCCGTCATCCGATGCTAACGCATCGGCTGCCACCTCCCCAAATCTGCGATTTAGGGAGGATAGAGTCTACCGCCGCTGGTCGAACCGCCTGCCGACCATCGCACTGGCAATATTGACCTTCTGGATATCGATCGACCCGCCCGCAATCCCCCATCCCCATGCGTCGCGCATCCGGCGTTCCATCGGATAGGCCGTCGAATAGCCATAGCCGCCCATCATTTGTAGCGCATTGCCGGTAACGCTGCGCGCAATCTGGTTGGCGAAGCATTTGGCGGTGCTGCTGTCGAGGATCGACGGCAGCCCCTTGTCGGCATTGACCGCCGCGCGCCAGATGAGCAATCTTGCCGCCTCGACCTCCATCTGCATTTCGGCGAGCTT
>JANONL010000203.1:0-6978 GCA_031420815.1 Sphingomonadales bacterium
GATTTTACCCGGCGTATCGGTCCCGTTGAACCCGTCGATTGCGATAATTCCAGTGGGCGATGTTACGTTGATTTCGGTCAGCCATTCGCCACCGATGACGTCGATGCCAACGAATATCAGGCCGAGCTCTTTGAGGCGCGGCCCCATTGCGGCGCAAATTTCCTGTTCGCGCGCAGTCAGTTCGGTCGCCTCGGCGCTGCCGCCGACCGCAAGGTTGGAGCGAAACTCGCCTTCGCCGGGCCTCCGGTTGATCGCACCTGCAACCTCGCCGTCGATCAGAACGATGCGCTTGTCGCCCTTGGCCACATCAGGGAGGAACGGCTGCACCATATGCGGTTCAGGCCAGGTGGTATTGAACACCTCCATTAGCGCACCCAAATTATCGCCCTCGGCTGGCACACGGAATATCGCCTTGCCGCCATTACCGTGCAGCGGTTTAATGACGACTGCGCCATGCTCCTTCTGGAATGCGCGAATTTCGTCTGTCGAGCGGGTGATCAGCGTCGGCGGCATGAACCGGCGATAATCGAGCACCATCACTTTTTCAGGTGCATTGCGTACGCTTGCTGGGTTGTTGACTACAAGCGTTTCGCCCTCGATGCGCTCCAGCAAGTGTGTTGCGGTGATATAGCCCACATGGAAAGGCGGGTCCTGCCGCATCAGCACGACGTCGACGTCGGACCCAAGGTCGATACGCTTGGGCTCTCCAAAGCGGTAGTGCGCGCCTTCAACGCGCTGCAAATCATATACTGGATGCGCCCATGCATTCAGGCGATCACCGGCATCGAGCGTGAGCGTACCAACATCATAATGCCAGACAGCATACCCCCGCGCCTGCGCCGCCAGCATCAGGGCAAAGCTCGAATCACCTTTGATGTTGATACCGTCCATCGGGTCCATCTGGACTGCGACTGTGATGCTCATATTTTACCCTTATCCATGCCAGACGTTGACCAAATGGCGGGGGAGCCGCCACGGCGCAACCAATATCACGTCGATGCGGACCTCGTCGGTGCCTTTGTTATATTTATGGACCAGCGATTCCGCCGCCGCCGCAACCCGGCGCAGGCGGTAGGCGTCTATGGCAGTTGCGAGATCGGCATCCTTCACCCGCGCCTTGACCTCGATAAAGGCCAGCATGCGCCCTCGCCGGGCTATCAGATCGACCTCCCCCCGGGGGTTGCGCACCCGCTCACCCAATATCTGCCAGCCGTGCAGCCGCAGCCACCACGCGGCGATCGCCTCTCCACGCCGGCCACGTAACTCGGCCTGTTTGCGCTTCATTTTGTGGCGGATTTCATGGTCGTAGCGCGGGCATAGACGTCGCTGCGTTCCAGACCGAAGCGTTTGGCGATTTGCCCTGCGGCTTTGGAAACCGGCATCGTTTGGAGCGCCTCAGCCAACGCTACCGCAATGTCGCCGGTTTCGGTGGTAGTGTCGTCGGCTGGCGGTCCAACAATCACCACAATCTCGCCCTTCGCATCTATTTCGGCATAGCGCGCCGCCAGTTCGGGCAGCCTTCCCGTCACCACTTCCTCGAATTTCTTGGTCAGTTCACGCGCAACCGCAGCCTCGCGGCCACCCAAAATTTCGGCCATTGCCGCAAGCGTTGCGCCCAATCGCGGCCCGCTTTCATAGAAAACGAGCGTCGCCGGTATCGCCGCCAACACCGACAAAGCGTCGCCCCGCGCCTTCGCCTTCGACGGCAAAAATCCCGAAAACAAAAACCGGTCGGTCGGCAATCCGCAAATCGACAAAGCCGCAATCGCCGCACTTGGTCCCGGAGCAGTATAAACCGAAACCCCTGCCTCCCGTGCCGAACGGACCAATTTATACCCGGGATCGGAAATCAGCGGCGTCCCTGCATCCGACACCAACGCTACCACGCCGTCGCGCGCCGCTGCGACCAGACTGTCCCGGTCGCCCTCGCTGCTGTGGTCGTTATAACGCCGCATTTTCTTTTTAAAGCCAAGATGATGCAACAATTTACCTGTTACCCGGCTGTCCTCGACCGCTACGATATCGGCGGCTGCCAAGATCGCGATCGCCCGCTGTGACATATCTGCAAGGTTGCCGATTGGGGTCGCTACGACATATAGTCCCGACTCGAATGTCATTAAGAATATTCGCTTTTCGGTAAGGAACAGAGCATGAGCGCAACCATTGCAGCAAGCCGCAAGCAGTCGCAAGGCTTGGCGGGCGGTTTATCTGGTCGGCTGCGCAAGATATTGGCCTTGTCGTTCCTGACATTGCTCGCGGCCTGTACGGCGGTTCCGCGCGGCGGCAATGGGCCGCCGGTGGTGGTCACCCCCGATCCGCTGGACAGTTTGCACCGCGTGGCGTTGCTTTTGCCGATCACCGGTCCCGATGCGGATGTTGGCCAGTCGCTGGCCAACGCAACCGCTCTCGCGCTCGCGGATACCAAGGTGACCAACATCCGGCTGATTACTTATGACACCGCCTTGGGCGTCGATGCCGCCACGCGCCGGGCGATTGCCGATGGCAACAAACTCATCCTTGGTCCGTTACGCGGTGATAATGTGCTGCAAGCGGCCGCTATTGCTCGCCCTGCCGGTGTTCCGATCATCAGCTTTTCCAACGATATCGGCGTTGCCGGACAGAATGTGTTCCTGCTCGGCCACCTGCCCAACCAGTCGATCGACCGCGTCGTGCGCTATGCCAAGGCACAAGGGTATAACCGATTTGGCGGTATCGTTTCAAATAATGTTTACGGGCAACGCGCCTTGTCGAACCTGACCAATTCGGTACGAAGCGTTGGCGGGACGCTGGTCGGTATTCAGGAAGTCGATGGTTCGGCGGCATCGGTTGACGCCGCCACCCGCAGGCTCGGCGCGATGGGACAGATCGATGCGGTTTTGGTGGCGGACAGTGGCCGCGTTGCCGTCGTGACCGTGCCATCTCTGCGCAAACATGGCCTAAAGAATGCCAAGATTTTAGGCACCGATCTTTGGAATATCGACGGCTCGCTCGCCAGCAGTTCGAATATGTACGGCGCGTGGTTTGCGAGCGTTTCCGATACGCTCTATAACCAGTATGCGACGAAATACCGTGCCAGATATGGCAGGTCGCCACTCCGTTTGTCGAGCCTGGGTTACGATTCGGTGCTGTTGGTGGCCCGTGTGGCGCGCAACTGGAAACCCGGATCGAAATTCCCGGTTTCGCAACTTACCGATCCGCAGGGCTTCATTGGCGTCGACGGTTCGTTCCGGTTCATGCCGAACGGCCTGACCGAGCGTACGTTAGAGGTGCAGGAAATTCAGGCGGGCAAGTTTGTGACAATTAACGCAGCGCCGGCTGCTTTTGGGAGGTAATGGCAGAACTGCGTTCCGCCACTTTATCGGAATGAAGTCGTATGGCCCGTCACCAGTTCAGCATGACGAACTAGCGACCGAGGACCAGAGGTCAAATATTATGGCTGCAATGCTCGTCGTGCACATGGCTGCCGCCTAATTTGCGGGCCTTTTCGATTTTCTTGAGCACCATCTGACGCTTCAAGCGCGACAGGTGGTCAATGAACAATATGCCCTCAAGATGATCCATCTCGTGTTGCAGGCAGGTTGCCATTAGGTGGTCCATTGCCTCTTCATGGACCTTGCCGTCCAAATCCTGCCAACGCGCGCGAACCTTGGCAGGGCGCTCGACATCGGCATATTGGTCGGGAACCGACAGGCAGCCTTCGCTATAAACCGAATGCTCTTCCGACGGATCAAGGATCTCGGGATTCACGAATACCCGCGGTTGACGAACCGCCTCACCGTCTTCGCCGGGTTCCTGAAGGTCGATGACCAACAGCCGTTTTGGCACGCCGATCTGTATCGCGGCGAGCCCGATACCGGGGGCGGCATACATCGTTTCGAACATGTCATCGACCAGCTTTTTGAGGTCAGCATCGAACGCCTCGACCGGAGACGAGATGGTTTTCAGCCGCGGATCGGGCACTTCGAGAATAGGGAGTATGGCCATGGCGTGCAGATAGGGATACGCCAGCCAGAAATCAACCGACAGGGCGGCGCGCGCGCAAAGCTTGCGCCAAAGTGCCATCGTCGAGATAGTCGAGCTCGCCACCCACCGGCACGCCGTGGGCCAATTGGGTCAGGCGAATGGGGTAATTTTCGAGCCGTTCGGCAAGATAATGCGCGGTAGTTTGCCCATCCAGCGTGGCATTCATCGCCAGCACAACCTCGTCGATGCCACCAACCGCCACCCGCGCTATCAGGCCGTCGATATTGAGATCTTCGGGCCGAACGCCGTCCAATGCCGACAACCGCCCACCGAGCACATGATATTTACCCGGAAACAGCCGCGACCGGTCGAGCGCCCACAGGTCCGACACATCCTCGACCACGCAGATCGAGCGGATATCACGGCGCGGATCGACGCAAATGCCGCAAGGATTTCCGGTGTCGATATTGCCGCAGGTATCGCACACCACCAGTCGCTGCTCGACATTGTTGAGCGCGCGCAGCAACGGTTGCAGCACGGTCTCGCGCTTCTTCATCAAATGCAGCACCACGCGCCGCGCCGAACGCGGGCCAAGCCCGGGCAATTTCGATAATGCTTGTGCGAGTGCGTCTATTTCTTGCGATGCCATGTCTGCACCTTTAGGGCACTCGGCGAATAAGTTAAATAATTCCGTTCATGTCGAGCGAAGTCGAGACACGCACGGTTTTGGGGATAGTTTATGCGCCTTGCCTTCATGGGAACGCCGGAATTTGCGGTGCCGACACTCGACGCGCTCGTGGCGGCGGGGCATGAGGTCGGGGCGGTCTTTACGCAGCCGCCCCGCCCGGCGGGTCGCGGTAAAAAGCTGACACCGTCTGCGGTGCAGGCGCGCGCGGAAGAATTGGGACTGGAGGTGCGGACGCCCGTTTCGCTGCGAAATGCCGAGGCACAAGCGGAGTTTTCTGCGCTCAATCTCGATGTAGCGGTAGTTGCGGCTTACGGGTTGATATTGCCAAAAGCGATACTCGATGCACCAAGACATGGTTGCCTCAACGTTCATGGCTCGCTGCTACCGCGTTGGCGCGGCGCAGCACCGGTGCAACGGGCGATATTGGCGGGCGATACAACTACCGGTGTGATGGTGATGCAGATGGAGGCTGGCCTTGATACAGGCCCAGTGCGCGCCGCCACCGAGATTGAGATTGCCGCTAAAACGGCGGGACAGCTGACCGCCGAGCTTTCCGAACTCGGCGCGGAACTGATGGTTGCTGTGCTTGCTGATATTACGGCTTTCCCAGCCATCGCCCAAGCCGAAGAAGGCGTCACTTACGCCGCCAAGATTGACAAGGCCGAAACACGGATGGATTTCGCAAAGAATCCCGAACAGGTAGAGCGAGAGGTTCGCGCCTTTTCACCAACCCCCGGAGCTTGGTTTGAATTCGAAGGCGAACGATTTCGCGTATTGAAGGCCAACGTTGCGCGTCGCCCCGGACTGGCGGCATATGGAGAGGGTTTCACAATCGATGACCAACTGACCATTGGGTGCGGCAAGGGCGCGATACGCCCAACTCTGATTCAACGTGCGGGACGTCCTGTAATGGAAATCGACGCACTTTTGCGTGGCTTTTCAATCCCGACGGGTACATCGCTGAAATGACCCGCTTTGCGCTCACCGTCGAATATAACGGCAGTCCTTATGTGGGGTGGCAGCGGCAAGAACTTGGTGTCACGGTTCAAGGTGCCATTGAAGAAGCAGTTAAAAAAGTAACAGGCGAAGAAGTGGCAGTTCACGGCGCCGGTCGTACCGACGCCGGGGTCCACGCTCGCGGTATGCGCGCTCATGTCGATATCGCCAAGGACATCAGCGCGTTCCGTTTGACCGGCGCGATTAATGCGCATTTGATGCCGCATCCCATTGCAGTTGTAGCTTGCGAGGTCGTCGCCGATGACTGGCATGCGCGTTACTCATGCACCGGGCGGGCTTATGAATATCGCATCGTCAACCGTCGTTCGCCGCTGACAATCGATCTCCGGCGCGCTTGGCGGATCGGCCAACCCCTCAATGCCGAAGCGATGCACGAGGCGGCGCAGTTACTAGTCGGGCTGCATGATTTTACGACATTTCGTTCGACGCATTGCCAATCCGCCAGCCCTATAAAAACGTTAGATCGCCTCGACGTGCGCCGCGAAGGTGGGCAGATCATCGTTGAGGCGGTGGCGCAGTCATTTCTTCATCATCAAGTGCGGTCAATGGTCGGTTGCCTTGCGGCGGTAGGCCGTGGCCGTTGGAGTGCAGCTGATTTGCAAGCCGCACTCGGCGCCAAAGACCGCGCCGCCCTGGCCGAAAATGCGCCGCCAGACGGGCTGTATTTCATGCAGGCATTTTACCCTTGAAATGTTGGATTTGGACTGTCAGGCTTCGCTCGAAATCGTGAGAGGGATCTCGACCTCCCACGCAGATGGAAATGGCAGAAATGCGTTGCTTAAAAACCCGTTCAGGTGTGACCTTAGTGTGACCTTAGTGTAACCTTTGGCGATCAAGCGAACAGCCTGCTGACCGATTTTTCCAGCATTACCAACTGCCATAACAGTCGCCCATTATTGACCCGCCCCGCGATATGGTCCTCCGCCGCTTTGGCGACCACCGCGTTGTCGAACAGTTCCATATGCGACAAAAACGGGCTGGTCGCGAGGTCGCGGGCTACGCCCGCAAGCGGCCCACGAAACCAGCTATCAATCGGCGTCACAAAGCCCATTTTCGGTCGGTAGAGAATGTCCTTGGGCAGATAGCGCTCCATCGTCTTTTTCATCAGCCATTTGCCCTGACCGCCGCGAACGCGCATCTTATCCGGCAACGACGCCGCAAATTCGAGCAGGCGGTGATCGAGCAAAGGCTCGCGCGCCTCCAGCCCGACCGCCATGCTGGTGCGGTCAACTTTGGTCAATATATCGCCGGGCAACCAGATTTTCATATCGGCATATTGCGCTTGGTCGAGCCCGCTTTGTGCAGGGGCC
>JANONL010000204.1:0-15011 GCA_031420815.1 Sphingomonadales bacterium
CTATCAGCTGACCAAAAAAGGCTATAGCGTTACCGTCATCGAAAAAGACGAACGCTATGTCGGGGGAATCAGCCGCACCGTCGAGGTCGATGGTTACCGCTTCGACATTGGCGGCCACCGGTTCTTCTCGAAATCCAAGGAGGTCGTCGACCTATGGAATGAAATTCTGCCTGACGATTTTATACAACGGCCCCGGATGAGCCGGATTTATTATGAAGGCAAATTCTACAGCTATCCGTTGCGGGCGTTCGAAGCACTGTTTAATTTGGGCATCGTCCGTTCGACACTGTGCATGATGAGCTATGCGAAGGCCAAAGTCTTCCCGAACAAGAATGTCCGCAGCTTTCAGGATTGGACCGTCAACCAGTTCGGGCACAAATTATTCTCGATCTTCTTCAAAACCTATACCGAGAAAGTATGGGGCATGCCCTGCGACGAAATGTCGGCAGACTGGGCGGCGCAGCGTATCAAAGGCCTAAGCCTTGGCGGCGCAGTTCTAGACGGCTTGAAACGCTCGCTGGGTCTGAACAAAAAACCGAATAACGGTATGGAAACCAAGACACTGCTCGAAACCTTCCGCTATCCACGGCTTGGACCGGGAATGATGTGGGATGCGGCACGCGATTTTGTCGTCGCCAAAGGCAATTCAGTATTGATGGGGCACAGCTTCAAGCAACTGGCGCAAGATGCCAATGGCGACTGGCGCATGTCAGCGAACCGCGCCGATGGCAGCGAGGCCGTGATTACCGCCAAGCATGTGATCAGCAGCGCGCCGATGCGCGAATTGTCGGCGCGTATCCACCCGCTGCCGGCAACATCGCTTCAGGCCAACAATCTGCGCTACCGCGACTTCCTGACCGTCGCCTTGATGATCAAGTCGGACGATTTGTTCCCCGACAATTGGATCTATATCCATGACAGCAAGGTACAGGTCGGCCGCGTGCAGAATTTCCGCAGTTGGTCGCCCGAAATGGTTCCCGATCCGTCAATAGCCTGCGTCGGCCTTGAATATTTCTGCTTTGAAAATGACAATCTGTGGGCATCGAGCGACGCCGACCTGATCGAGCTCGCCAAAAAGGAAATGGACATCCTCGGCCTGTGCAAACCCGAAGACGTGGTCGGCGGCTCAGTCGTGCGTCAGGAAAAGGCCTATCCGGTCTACGACGACGAATATGCCGCTAATGTCGAGGCAATGCGCGCCGAGTTGGAAGGCAAATACGAAACACTTCACATGGTCGGTCGTAACGGTATGCACCGGTACAACAATCAGGATCATGCGATGATGACGGCGATGCTGACCGTTGAAAACATCGTCGCCGGTTCGCGTGTCTACAACATATGGAACGTTAATGAAGACGCCGAATATCATGAGGCGGGCGACGAGGGCGAACAGATCGCGATTGCCGCCAAGGTAACCGAAGGCCAAGCAGCGGCTTTGACCTCCGAACGCGGTGTTCCCAAACGCATTGCCTCCGGCACCGACGCTGATGAGGACACCCGCAAAATCAGCAAGGCGGCCTGACCTAGATGGACCGCGCCATCACATCAGCACTCGACATCTGGCACCGCTTCACCATTACCCGCTATCTGGCGGCGAGCGTTGTCGCGCTTGCTTTCGACGTGGCGTTTTTCTCAACGTTATTCGCGCTGGGCATTAACCCGACGATTGCTTCTGCGGTCGGCTACTGCGCGGGTATCGTCGTCCACTGGCTAGTGAGCGCAAATCTGGTGTTCACTGGCAAGACCCGTGACGGCGCTGGACTTCATATCCAGCGCGCATTGTTTGCAGGCTCAGCGTTGGTCGGGCTAGCGATTACCGTCGCCACGGTGGAAATGCTCGGCCGGGCCGGTTTGCATGCCATTGCTGCAAAGGGCTTCGCCGTCGGCGTTAGTTTCGTTGCGGTTTATGCGATGCGCAAATGGGGAGTTTTCCGGTGACAACGGTGGCCGCTGAATTGCCGCGCGGCGGCCTCTGGAGCGTCGACGATGAGGTGAAGCGCTTCGCCAATTGGGTGCTGGTTTGGATATTGTTGGCCAATATCGGTTTCATGGTTTTGTGGTTTTCCGGCGCGCCTCCTCGGCATTTCGCAATCGTCTATGCCGGGATCATCGGGTTGGTGGTGAAGCGCATGCCCTTCCTCATCAGATACCTTGCCTTTGCCGGCATCATGACATGGTCGGCGCTGAAATTCGTTGGCGGGCTGTTCAATCTCTCGATCTCGTCGCTATTCTATTCGCTCCAGTTCTTTGCCGAGATCAAGCCGGGTAATTCCATCGATTATCTGGCCGCCGCCGCCGCCATCGTCGTGATCCTCGGACTGGCATGGAAGCTGTTGAAACGAGACATGGATTTTTCGCGCCCGCTGTTACTGATTGGGTCGATCGGGCTTTTCGTTGGGTTCGCTGCAACCGACCTGTGGATGGGCAAAGATATGCGCGGCCATTATTTCCGCTTGGCCCCCGACGGAGCGGAATTCTCCTCGGCGACCAGCCAAAGCGGCTTTGCAATGCGCGCGGACGGTAAGCGGAATCTGGTGCTGATCGTGGTCGAGGCGATGGGTCTGCCGCGCGGCAATCCTGAAATGGACAAGCTGCTGTTTGCGCCGTTGGTCGGCAATGCAGCAGTGCTGACGCAGTACGATGTAAAGCGCGGCGCTACCCCATATTATAACAGCACGACGGCCGGCGAGATTCGCGAACTATGTGGGCGGTGGGGTGACTATTACGACCTGCTCGACCGCAAGGATGCCAATTGCCTGCCCGCGCGGTTGACGAAGCAGGGTTATGCGACGCATGCCATGCACAGCTTTACAGGTACTTTTTTCAAGCGCGCAAGTTGGTATCCGAACATCGGTTTTCAAACGCAAGAATTTGGCGACACAATGCAAAAGGCAGGCGCAGAAAAATGCGGCGGTGTGTTTCCGGGGGCGTGCGATCGCGACATCCCCAAACAAATTGCAGCACAACTTAAAGCGGCGAAAAAGCCTACTTTCCTGTACTGGCTAACGCTCAATTCGCATCTGCCGGTACCCGCTGGGCTGAATTTGAACGTCGATCATTGCGGGCGCATATCGGTAAATCTGGCTGCGGAATTCCCGCAAATCTGCCGTCAGTTTGCGATCTATCACGATATTCAGGTGGCGCTTGCAAGCGAGATTATAGCGCCCGATTTCCCTGACACAGACATCCTTTTGGTCGGCGACCATATGCCGCCCTATTTCGACCGGCATCACCGGACGCAGTTCGACCCCGATCATGTTCCGTGGCTTTACCTTCGCCGCAAAGAACGTGCAGACAACGAGAGTTTTGCGCGTTAAACAGCCGTACGAGGGGGCTCTCATGGGACGAAAATCTTTGCCGCTGGCGCCGGTGTTTTTGCTCTGGCTGGCGGCCTCCGCAATATTGATATGGTCGGGGTGGACACATATTGTCACGCTGTCCGGTTGGGATCCAGACGACCAGTTGCGGCTCGTGCAGTTGCGCGATTTTCTCGGCGGACAAAGCTGGTTCGACACTACCCAATACCGGATGAACGCACCCGAGGGCGTACCGATGCATTGGTCGCGGCTGGTCGAGTTGCCCCTGGCGCTGGTTGTGCTGCTGATGACGCCAGTATTCGGTCAGGCCAGCGCTGAAATGATTTCAGGCGCAATCGTACCGCTGATGTTGCTGGGCGGCACTGCTTACATCTTGGGTCACATTGCAACGCGGCTGGCCAATGCCGAAGCCGGTATAGTCGCGGTCATCCTGACGCTTGTTTCGCCAGCGCTCCTTCTTCAGCTGCGGCCGATGCGGATCGATCACCATGGCTGGCAGATAGGTTTTGCTGCGCTGGCCCTGTGGACAATGTTCTGGCCCAACAAGCGTCGCGGCGGGCTGGTTTTGGGCATATCGCTCGCAGTCTGGCTGCACATTTCGCTGGAGGGAGCGCCGCTAACGGCGGCATTTTTCCTTTTGCTCGGCTGGCGCTGGATCATCGAAAAGGCGCATGGGCGACGCCTGATGTGGACGATCAGCGCGTTTGCGATATGCAGTGTTTTTCTGTTCTTGGGGACGCAATCGGACCTGCTCGCCGCACACTGCGACAGCGTATCGCCACCACATATTATGGCGATTGTTCTGGCCGCCATTATCATGCTGCCAGCCATCGCAGCGATGCCCGCTCAACGACGGCTAAGGTTGGCAGCAGCTATATCTGCGGGGTTTGCAGCCATTGGCGCGATACTGGTGATTGCGCCGCAATGTGCGGGTGGCGCGTTTGGCGGACTCGACCCGCTGGTGCGCGAATATTGGTATGTGCATATCAACGAAGGCCTTCCGGTTTGGCACCAGAGCTGGCGCAATGCGCTTGTCCTTTTGGCGGTTTCGGTTTGCGGGCTGGTGGCGCTCGGTGCAGTCCAGTCGAAGGCGGTTGGCGGCGGGACAAAAGACATGCGGCTCGCCGGATACTTTTTGATTTACGCGACTTTGCTCTCGATGCTGGTGTTCCGCACCGTTGCTGTCGCCGCTGCATTCGCGATTCCCCTGATTGCTGTCTGGATCAACAATCTGTTCCAGCAATATCGGCGTGAGCGCGTTCCCGCGCGCCGCATCGGGCTGGTCGCCCTGATGCTGTTTCTGATTGTCCCCGGACCTGTCGTGGCGCAACTGTATACAGCTGGTTCGGGGCTGTTCGGGCCAAAACCCGATACGAAGGATCAGGCAATGCGCGCCGCAACCGACCGGTGCGAAGCGCCCCCTTCTGTTGCTGCATTGGCAAGATTGCCCAACGCGCGTTTCGTTGCGCCTTTCGACATGGGGCCAACGATATTGATGACAACGCCGCATGAAGTTCTGGCGAGCAGCCACCACCGCAACATTCATGGCATGCACGACCATATCGAGATTTTCAGATCGACGCCCGACCGGGCCAGAAACTTCATCGCCAAACACGGCATTACGCATATTGCCGTTTGCCCCGGCGAGGCGGAGATGGCTTTTTACCTTAAGAAAAACCCCGGCGGGCTTTGGGACCAATTGTCAAAGGGCAAAGTACCCGTCTGGCTGGAGCCGATGCCCGACATGGGGCAAGGAATTAAAATCTGGCGCGTGCGCTAAAGATGGACGAAGTCGCGTTCGAAACCTTTGAGATGCGCGCCGCCATCGACGAAGATTGTCTGGCCCGTGACATGCTTGGCCGCCGCCAGATATAACACCGCATCTGCGACACCTGCGGGGTCAGGCAGCGCACCGAGCGGCATCATGTCCGCGAGGCGCTCTGGCTGACCGATTGCATAATCGTCGGTAACAATCACCAATCCCGGTGCCACCGCGTTTACCCTCGCCTTTGCGCCAAAGGCCGTTGCCATCGTCCTGACCGAGGCTGCGAGCGCCTGCTTGGATAAGGTATAGCTGATTTGGTCGGGGTGCGGGTTGGCTATCCTTTGGTCGGCGATATGCACGATGGCGACCTGATGCGCCGCCGTCTTTACCAGCGCCTGTGACAACAGAACCGGTGCAAATGTGTTGAGCCGAAAATGCCCATCCAGCGTCGCCGCGTCGAGCGTTACCCAGTCGTCCTGCCCGAACATAGCTGCGTTGTTGACCAGCAGATCGGGCGCGCGCCCGAAATGGGCGGCAACGTCATTCACTAGTTTTGCCGGTGCTGCGGGATCAGCGAGGTCTGCCAGGAAGCCATGCCAGTCGGTGTCCGCTGCAAAATCGATATCGGGATAGCCTTCGATATGGCTCGACAGTGCCAGATCATATCCCGCCTGCGCCAGTCGGTCGGCAATCGCGGCACCCAGCCGCCGCATTCCCCCGGTGACAAGGGCAAGTGGGCGTTGCAAGGTCATTTGCGGCTACGCGCCATCGTGATGCCGATGGCCTCACCGTCCTCGGCTATCGCAAGTTTCACGATCTTGACGGCGATATGGCTGACGCGCGTATCACCGGCAAACAACCTGTCCATGATATGGTCTGCGACCGCTTCGATCAGGGTAAAGTGCACGCCCGCGGGTAAACCGGTCGCTGCTTCTTTAAGCTTCATATAATTTTTCGAAGCCGGCAGCGGCGTGTCGGGCGCGTAATGGTCCGCGATATCGAGCGTTGCGCTGATCGAGATTTTCAGCGGCTGCGGCCGATGCGTTTCCTGACTGTAAATGCCGGTCAGGACATCGACGACAAGGTCGTTCATTTCGAGGGTAAGGCTGTCAGTCATATGTCCCCTAACGCGACCAGCGCGCAAAAATAGCGGTGGGCAGAAGCAATCCTCGTGCTTCTTCGCGTACTGCCAGCTCGCCGAATTCGACCTTACCGCCCAAATCATGGAAATGCGATTCGAGTAGTGCGCCCAAGGCCAAGGCCGACATCCGCACGGCATAAACGGTGAGGAACAGAAAACGCGAATTGGCATCCAACAACTGGCGGCAATTGGTCATCAGGCTGGGAAGGTCTTCCTCCAACCGCCAGATTTCGCCGTCTGGGCCACGCCCATATTTCGGCGGGTCGAGCAGGATGCCGTCATAGCGCTTTTCCCGGCGAACCTCGCGGGCGACGAATTTAGCGGCATCATCGACTATCCAGCGGACCGGGCGGTCGCTCATGCCCGACATTTCTGCATTGGTCCGCGCCTGCGCCACCGATTTTTTCGACGCATCGACATGCACCATCTGCGCGCCTGCGGCCGACAAGGCGAGCGTACCGACGCCGGTGTAGCCGAACAAATTCATGCATTGCGGTTCGGTAACGCCCGCAATCTCCCCGCGCATCCAGCGCCAGACCGGGTCCATATCCGGGAAGAAGCCCAGATGCCGGAACGGTGTGCACTGTGCGTTGAAGCGGACTT
Organism: Sphingomonadales bacterium; assembly: GCA_031420815.1. GTDB lineage: Bacteria > Pseudomonadota > Alphaproteobacteria > Sphingomonadales > Sphingomonadaceae > Sphingorhabdus_B. Next base: position 6,827 of record JANONL010000204.1, read on the forward strand.
CTTCCCATTCTAACGGCCAGCCATCAATCGGCACCGGCCGGTTGTTATACCAACGCCCGCCGCCTTCGTCGTCCGAACCCGGCACGAACTCGGCATCGGCATCCCACTCTTCGTTCGCCGGTGCCCACATTGCCTGTGGTTCGGGTCGGATGAAGCGGCGTTCGCCATAACGTTCGTATTTGCGACCATTGCCACTGTCGATCAGCGTATAATCGACGCGCGGCTCGCTGACCAAAGTGACGAAATCTGGCTCCATATCAGCGTACGGCACGCGCCAGGACGTAATCGCGCACCGAATTATAGTCGCCCGGCAGGACGTCGAAGCGTTCCTCGCGGTCGAACAGGGTCGCAACGCGCGTCGGCAGTGGTGGCCTCACGCCCGTTGCGCGTTCGACAGCATCGGGGAATTTTGCCGGATGCGCCGTTGCCAAAGTCACGATCGGCACGTCGGGAGCAATTCCCGAATTGCGCGCCGCGTGCAGTGCGATGGCCGTATGCGGGTCGATAATCTCACCGCAATTTTCGTAAGCCCAGCGCATAGCGAGCGCCATTTCGTCGGCATCGGCGCGGGCGCTGGCAAAGAACGATGCGCGTTTTCGCATATCGGCGGACAGCACCATCTTGCCCATCTGTTCGAACCATTTCATCCGCGCCGCGGTGGTCGAACCGTCGCGACCTTCCAGATCGAACAGCAACCGTTCGAAATTGCTCGACACCTGAATGTCCATCGACGGGGCAGCGGTCGGGGTAACACCCAGAATGGAATAATCGCCGCGCGACAATGCGCGGTGAAGGATGTCGTTGACATTGGTTGCGACAATCAGCCGTTCGACCGGCAGGCCCATTTGTGTCGCGACATAGCCTGCGAACACGTCACCGAAATTGCCGGTCGGCACTGAAAACGCGATAGCGCGGTCAGGCGCACCGAGGCGCAGTGCGGCGGCAAAATAATAGACAACCTGCGCCATCAATCGCGCCCAGTTGATCGAGTTGACGGCGGAAAGCGTCAAGGGACCATTGACCTCGTGGTCGCCGAACATCCTTTTGACCATCGCTTGTGCGTCGTCGAAGCTGCCGTCGATGGCGATGTTATGGACGTTGGGTGCAAGCATGGTGGTCATCTGACGCCGCTGCACCTCGGAAACGCGTTCATGCGGATGGAGCATGAAAATCTCTATCTGCTCGCGACCGGCAACGGCATCGATGGCTGCTGATCCGGTATCGCCAGAAGTCGCACCGACGATGGTCAGTTGCTTGGCGGTGCCCGAAAGGAAACGCTCGAACAAATGACCAAGCAATTGCAGCGCGACGTCTTTGAAGGCTAACGTTGGGCCGTGAAACAGTTCGAGCAACCAGTGCTGGCTGTCGAGTTGCACCAACGGAGTGACCGCCGAATGCGTAAACCGGCCATAGGCGGCGGCGCACAGTTCCTGCAACTCGGCTTCGCTAAGCACGCCTGCTGTAAACGGCGCCATCACCCTTGCTGCCAGATCGACATAAGACAGCCCGCGCATTGCCGCGATTTCGGCTTCGGTAAAACGCGGCCAGATGCGCGGGACATAGAGCCCACCGTCGCTCGCCAGTCCGGTCAGCGTTACGCCTGCGAAATCCAGCGCGCCGGCATTGCCCCTCGTGCTGATATAATCTGTGCTGTTATTGGCCATATCGCGCACGCGGTTAGCGGCGCGGGGCGTTTACCGCAAGATTATTGCAAGTCGGCGCGGACAAAATCGGCACATCTTTCGCCGATCATAATCGACGGCGCATTGGTGTTGCCCGAAATCAGGCGCGGCATGATGCTCGCGTCGGCCACATACAGCCCATCCAGCCCGCGATATTTCAGGCGCGGATCGACCACCGCATCGGTGTCTGCGCCCATGCGGCAGGTGCCGACTGGATGATAGACGGTATCGGCGCGGCTACGCAGGAGAGCGTCCAGTGCGGCATCGTCATTCAGATCGATAGGGTTTCTATCCTTGCCGCCGTAGCCCGCAAGCGCGGGTGCTGCAAATATCCGGTGCAGTTCGCGCACCCCGCGCCGCAGCGTTGCCATGTCGCGCTCGTCGGCGAGAAACGCAGGGTCGATCAGCGGTGCCTGCTTTGCATCGGCGGACGCCAGGCGCACGGTGCCCCGGCTTTCAGGGCGCAGGACGCAGGTGTGACCGCTGAAGCCGTGGCCTTTGACCTTGGTCCGCCCGTGATCTTCGAGCATCGCGGGTACGAAATGATACTGGATATCGGGTGCGGGCAAATCAGGCAAAGAACGCCAGAAACCGCCTGCTTCGGCATAACAGGTGGTCATAATTCCGGTGCGCTTCATCCGGTGTTCGATGATAGCCTTCGCCATACTTATCGTTCCGGCCAGCGAGTCGCCGATAAAGTCAGTCGATCCGGTGTCGAAGCTGGCAACATAATCGATATGGTCCTGCAGGTCGTTACCGACCGCCGCCTTGTCCTGCACCACATCGATGCCGACGTCGCGGAGATGCGCGGCGGGGCCAATGCCCGACAGCATCAATATCTGCGGGCTACCGAATGCGCCCGCCGATAGGACCACCGCACCGCGTGCCTTGATAGTGCGTTTCCTACCCCAGCTTTGGCGGATAACAACGCCTGTCGCGCGGCCATTCTCAATGATGATTTTTTCGGTCAGCGCGCCGGTGATGACCTTCATCCGGTCACGCGCCGGTTCGACATAGGCCCGCGCCGCAGACCAGCGCTCGCCGCCTTTCTGGGTGACCTGATATAACCCGAAACCGTCCTGGCTCGGCCCGTTGAAATCCGCATTGCGTGGCAATTGCAGTTCGGCAGCGGCCTCGACAAAGGCCCTCGATCCCTTATTCGGCCAGCGCTGGTCGATTACCGATAGCGGTCCGCCTGACCCATGAAAGGGACTGGCCCCGCGCTCATTATCTTCGCAGCGTTTGAACACGGGCAACACATCGTCATAGCCCCATCCGGTGCAGCCCAACGCCGCCCAATTGTCGTAGTCCCAGCGGTTGCCGCGAACATAGACCATCGCGTTGATCGCGCTCGATCCGCCGAGGCCGCGTCCGCGCGGCTGATACCCGGTGCGGCCGTTCAACCCCTTTTGCGGGACGGTGTCGTATTGCCAGTTGGAACTGTTGCGGATGAACGGCATGAAGCCGGGGGTTTTGATCAACATGTTGTTATTACGCCCGCCCGCCTCGATCAGGCAGACGCTATATTTACCGCCCTCTGACAAGCGTCCCGCAGCAGCACATCCCGCTGAACCGCCGCCGATAACGATGATGTCGAACTCGTCCATCCGCCTCTCCTCTGCTCTAACGCAGACATTTAATCAGGCGGTTAAATTATGCAATTTTATTCGGCGGGCGTGGTTGCGTGGCGTTCCGCCCAGCGGGCGCGGATGGTGTCGGACGTATCGCGGCTACCGTCGTGGCTCCAACCCGGCGGTCGCCACATATAGGAGAACTTATGCCGCCACGGTGCAGACCAGACATCGCGGGCGATGCCGACCCATTCGTGAAACACGCTCCACAACAGGTTGAAGCTGCCAAGCTGCTTGACGATGCCGTAACGGATTGGCTCACCATCGACTTCGGCCGTGAAAGTCCCGAACATCTTGTCCCAGACGATGAAAGTCCCCGCATAATTTTTGTCGAGATAGCGTGGGTTGGTGGCGTGATGGACCCGATGGTGCGACGGTGTGTTCATTACTGCCTCAAACCAGCGCGGGAGGCGGCCAATCGCTTCGGTGTGGATCCAGAACTGGTAGATCAGGTTGATTGCGCCGACGAATAATATCATCGCTGGATGAAAGCCAATCAAGGCCAGCGGGATCCGGAAAATGAAGCTCAAGGCGATGAACCCAGTCCAGCTTTGGCGGAGCGCCGTCGAAAGGTTGTAATGCTGGCTCGAGTGGTGGTTGACATGGCTTGCCCAGAACCAGCGAACACGGTGGCCGGTGCGGTGCGCCCAGTAATAGGCGAAATCGTCGAGCACGAAGCACAGCACAAACGCCCACCAAGCCCAGCCGAGATCGAACAGACGGTATTCGTAGAGCCATAAAGCCAGCGCGAACACCAAAGCGCCGCTGAGTGCGCCCGCAACCGTGCTGCCAGTTCCTAAAGCCAGCGATGTCAATGTGTCCTTGGGCTCATATTTCTCCGGTGCCGTGCGCCGCGCCCATAACATCTCGGTGATCACCAAGATGATGAACGCCGGAATGGCATAATCTACCGGGCTAAAAAGTTCAGTCATATGTCCCCAGTCAGACCTGCAAGTGCCGCAAACCCGACGCCCAATGTTGCGCATCGGTGCCAAGATTGAGGGTAATCTTGCCGAAAGTTTTTTCACCGGTGCCAATGGTCAGAAAATTATGGTCCAACCGCGATTCGCTGTGCCGGTCAAGCAGGCGGCCGGCGAACTGCGCGCCATGCTGGCGAATAAGCAGATGGCGGCCCCCAGCATCCTTTAACAAAGCCGCAATTCCGGCTTTGTCGATCACGACATCGACAGGGTCAAAACCGAAATAGACTTCATCAGCCAAAACGCGCGCATGCGCTTCGTCGCGAATCCGCAAATCGCCGCCCAATCCCAAACGGTGCGCCAGCCACGTAAGAAACAATATCGCGGCAACCGACGCCGCCAATTGGAGCAGCTGTGCGCTCACGCTGTCTTGCTCATGATGCGCGGCCCCTCAGAAGGTCCATCATCGCAGTTACCGGCGTCAGGTCATATCCGGCATCCGCCGCGTGTTCGGCCAGCACCGCCGGGTGGTCGCCTTGTGACGCGCGGGCCAGCGCCCACAATAACGTCGAACGCGTGCCCGACCGGCAATAAGCGAGTATCTTGCCCTCGGCCTCGTCCATTGCTTCGGCCATTGCTGCCACCTGCCACTCGGCAAATCCGGCATGGGTAACGGGAATGGCGACATAATCCAGTCCCGCCGCACGCGCTGCGGCCTCGATATCCGGTCCCGGCGTTTGGTCCGCCGACTCGTCCTCGGGCCGGTTGTTGACGATCAGCGTCACGCCCTCTGCTTTTGCCGCATCGACTGCCTCCAGGCTGATTTGCGGGGCAACAAAAACATAGTCGGTAAGTTTTCTGAACATGGATCCAACCTTATTGGAATAGCCGCAATACCGCAAGAAAAGCGTCACCATAGGCATCCAGCTTGCGCGAGCCGACGCCGGTTATCCGTGACAGCGCCGTCAGGCTATCGGGTTCGGTCTGCGCTATTTCGCGCAAAGTAGCATCGTGAAAAATCACATATGGCGGGACACCGGCGTCTAGCGCCAGCTCGCGCCGTTTGTTGCGCAGCGCCTCGAACAGCGGATCGCCGACCGGATTGGCCGCGCCGCTGCGCCGCTGCCGACGCTCGCGCTTGGGTTGCAGAACGAGATCGACGGCTTGGTCACCTTTCAGAATCGCCTTGGCCTCCGGCCCGAACATCAACCCGCCATGATCGTTGGTGCGCAAGGCATCCTTCAAAAGCAACGACCGCGCCACTGGTTTGATCAGCGCCGCATCCGCACCCTCGATAATCCCGAACACCGACAGCCGGTCATGCTGCTGCTTGACGATCCGCTCATCGCTCCGCCCGGTCAGCACTGCCTCGAGATGGCCGACACCATAGCTCTGGCCGGTGCGGTACACAGCGGACAGGAATTTGCGCGCGACTTCGGTGGCGTCAACGGCGGCGGGTGGTGCAAGGCAATTGTCGCAATTGCCGCAATTGGCCGACGGACTTTCGCCGAAATGTTTCAGCAACACCGCGCGCCTGCATCCGCCAGTTTCAACCAGCGCACCGAGTGATGCCAGCCGTGCGCGTTCGCCCGGCAGGCGCGCCGGTTCTACATCGCGCAGCCACTGGCGGGCTTTTGAAAAATCTTCTGCACCCCAGAACATATGCGCGGTTGCCGGGTCGCCGTCACGGCCGGCGCGACCGGTTTCCTGATAATAAGCTTCGATCGATTTCGGCAGACCGGCGTGGGCCACAAAGCGTACATCGGGCTTGTCGATGCCCATCCCGAACGCCACCGTGGCCACCATCACCATGTCTTCGCTGGCGACAAACTCGGCTTGGTTGCGCCTGCGAACATCGGGGTCGAGCCCGGCATGATAGACTCGCACCGGCCGCCCGGTTTTGGCCAGACTGTCGGCCAGTTTCTCCGTCCCGGCGCGCGACTGGACGTAGACGATGCCTGCGCCGGGTGTCACGGCAATGACATCGGCGACCTGTCCTGCTGCTCCGGCTTTGGGCGAAATCGCATAATGGATATTGGGCCGGTCGAAGCCCGAAACAATCATCCCGTCTTCGCTGATACCCAACTGCGTCAGGATATCGGCGCGGGTGTGCGCGTCGGCGGTGGCGGTCAGCGCAAGCCGCGGAATCGCGGCAAAATCGTCCATCAGCGGGCGCAACAACCGGTAATCGGGGCGGAAGTCATGCCCCCATTCGGACACGCAATGCGCTTCGTCGATGGCAAACAACGCAATTTTCGCTTCACGCAGCAGCCCGCGAAACTCCATGCCAGACGCGCGTTCGGGTGCGACATAAAGCAGGTCGAGCGAACCTGCGCGGAACCGCTCGATCGTCTCGGCGCGGTTCTGATCGACCGAAGTCAGCGTTGCCGCGCGTATGCCGACTGTTTCGGCGGCGCGCATCTGGTCGTGCATCAACGCGATCAGCGGCGATATGACGATGGTGGTACCGTCGAGCATCACCGACGGCAGCTGATAGCATAAAGATTTGCCCGCCCCGGTCGGCATCACCGCCAGCGTGCGTTCACCCGCGAGCACGCGGTTGACCACCGATAATTGGACGCCGCGAAATTCGGGGAAACCGAAGGTAGAATGGAGGATATCTTGCGCGCTAGGCATCAGGCGGCTTTAGCGCCGGTGGTTTCGCTGTCTAGGTTTATCCATAGATGCCCCTCGACACTTCCTCGATCATCGCTGAAACTTCATTATTGTTGGTATATTTCATAGTTAGTTTTGCGTGCCGCATCTCAATCCCGCCGCACATTTCCTCGATATTCTTTTTGAGAAACGCCGCGCGTTCGGCGTCATAAGGTTCTTCTCCGGAAAAATGCGCGCAGCCCTGGGCGTCGATGATGAAATCGCGGACCTCTCTCGGAATCAAGGCTGGCCTGACGTCGCCGTAAAAATCCTTCCACGGACCTGCGACACAAGCACTGGTGAGGAGCAGCATCGGCAGTATCCACGTTTTCAAGCCACCGTCTCCTCTTCTTCGTTGACCTCCGCCTGTTGCCGCGCCCACATTTCGGCGTACAGACCCTGCTTGCGCAGAAGCATATTATGCGTTCCCCGTTCCGCCACCCGGCCTGCATCAAGCACCACAATCTCGTCGGCGTCGACGATCGTCGACAGCCGGTGGGCAATGATGATGGTGGTTCGCCGTTCGGCTACCCGGTCGAGAGTTGCCTGAATTTCGCTTTCGGTGCGGCTGTCGAGTGCGCTGGTGGCTTCATCGAGGATCAGGATTGGGGGATCTTTGAGCAAAGTACGGGCGATAGCAACGCGCTGCTTTTCGCCACCCGACAGTTTCAGCCCGCGTTCGCCGACTTGTGCGGCATAGCCTTCTGGCAGCGATCCGATGAAGTCGTGGATCGATGCGCCGCGTGCCGCTCCCTCGATTTCCTGCTGCCCGGAACCTTCACGGCCATAGCCGATATTGTAACCGATACTCTCGTTGAACAGCACCGTGTCCTGCGGCACGATACCGATATTCGCGCGCAGCGAGCTTTGGGTGACGTCGCGAATATCCTGACCGTCGAGCAATATCTGCCCGCCGGTCACATCATAGAATCGGTACAGCAGCCTTGCGATCGTCGATTTGCCCGCGCCCGAAGGTCCGACAACCGCCAGCGTCCTGCCCGGCGGTACGTGAAAGCTAACCCCTTTCAGGATTTCGCGGTCGGGCTCATAGCCGAAATGCACGTCCTCGAACGACAGCGCGCCGCCGGTGACGGACAGCGGTCTGGCACTCGGTTTATCGACAATCTCGCGCTCGGTATCGATCAGATCGAACATAGCCGCCATGTCGGTCAGCCCTTGGCGAATGGTGCGATAGACCATGCCGAGCATGTCGAGCGGGCGGAAAAGCTGAGCGAGCAGCGTGTTTACAAACACAACATCGCCGGTGGTGAACTGACCCTTCGACCAGCCCCAGATC